>JBJTHX010000503.1:0-6288 GCA_046094745.1 Planctomycetia bacterium | reverse complement strand
CTGACCCGCGGGTCGTTCGCCATGAGGGCGAAGGCTCGGGCGTTGGCGCCCCCGCGGCCACCGCCGCAGGCCCCGCAGTCGTAGGCGCTCTCGTGCGGATTGTTGAGGCTGGTCGAGCCGTGGCCGAGCACGACGACCAGCCGCGCGAAGCCGGTCGTCATGCCGACGTCCTCCAGGAGTCGACGCACGCTGCCGGCCATCTCGTCCACCGTGAAGCCCGGCCACGTGCCGTCGGGGAGGGGCGGCGCGCCCGTCCGCTCCAGGAGCAGCCGGGTGGCGACGCGGTGGCGACCGAGTTCCCCGGTCGTGCGGGCCAGCCGGCCGGTCAGCCGGGGAAACACGACGCGCGCGACGAGCGGCACCGCGGCGATCGCGCCGCCCACCGCCGCCAGCAGGCCGCCGACGAGCGCCTACGACTGCGGGGCCTGCGGCGGTGGCCGCGGGGGCGCCAACGCCCGAGCCTTCGCCCTCATGGCGAACGACCCGCGGGTCAGGCGGCGGCTCGCGGAACAGGGCCTCACGATTCCCACCGACACCGCCTTCATCGGCGGCATGCAGGACACCTGCTCCGACGGGGTCGACTTCTACGACCGCGACCGCGTGCCGGCGGGCCATCGCGGCGAACTCGCCGCCTTCGAGACGGCCTGCCACCAGGCGCTCGCGGCCGACGCCCAGGAGCGGTGCCGCCGGTTCGACTCGGTGCCCCTGGATGTCACCGCGGAGGAGGCGCTGCGGCGGGTCGAAGGACGTGCCAACGACCTGGCCCAGGTCCGACCCGAGCTCGGTCATGCCACGAACGCCATCTGCCTCATCGGCCGGCGGCGGCGGTCCCGCGGCCTGTTTCTCGACCGGCGGGCGTTCCTCGTGTCGTACGATCCCGACGGCGATGCCGCCGGGGAGATCCTGGCCCGCACGCTGGCGGCGGTCGGCCCGGTCGCCGCCGGCATCAACCTCGCCTACACGCTCGGCAGGATCGATCCGATCGGCTACGGCTGCGGCACGAAACTGCCGCACAACATCACCGGGCTGATCGGCGTGATGGACGGCCATGCCAGCGACCTGCGGACCGGCCTGCCGTGGCAGACCGTCGAGATTCACGAGCCCGTGCGGCTGCTGGTGGTGATCGACGCCCCCGTCGAGAGGATCCTTGCGGCCATCGCCCGCGTGCCCCCGGTGCAGCGGCTGGTCGCGAACCGCTGGGTGCAGGTCGCGGCCTGGGGGGCTGCCGAGACCGGGCTCTGCTGGTTCGACGGGGAACGGTTCCAGCCCTACGTGCCGGAGGCCGATCGGATTCCCACGGTCGCGCGATCGATCGACTGGTTCGGCGGGCATCGCGGCCACCTGCCGCCCGCCCGCACGACGGCCGCCCTCGCCGGAGGACTCCCATGAGCCCGCTCATGGCCGCGCTCGACCTCGGACTGCAGACCGTGCACGATCTCGTGGCGGCGCTCGTCGTGCTGCAGATCGCCGCTCCCGCCGCCGCGCTCGCCGCCATCGGCGTCCCGCCCCTCCTCGGCCGACCGCTCGCCGAGCGGTCGGTCACGCGGCTCGTGGCCGTGGCCTTCGCCACCGCCGTCCTCGCCGCGCTCCTGCTCGCGGCCGTCCTCGCCGGCCGCCGGTTCGCGCCGGAGATCGTTCACCTCGGCACCTGGTTCGCCGTCGGCCATCACGCGGCGACGATCGACCTCGTCGCCGACGGCCTGTCGGTGCCCTACGTCTGCTTCTCGACGGGCCTGTGCCTGCTCGTCAACGCCTTCGCCCGCACGTACCTGCATCGCGAGCCCGGCTTCAACCGGTTCTTCGTGCTGCTGGCGGTTTTCGGCCTCGGCATGAACCTGATGGTGCTCGCGGGGAGCATCGACGTGCTCTTCGCCGGCTGGGAGTTGATCGGCATCTCGTCGGCGATGCTCATCGGGTTCTTCCACGAGCGGGCCAACGCCGTGCGGGCCGCCGTCCGCGCCTTCGTCACGTATCGGGTCTGCGACGTCGGCCTCCTGGCCGCGGGCGTGGTCGCCCACGCGACGGTCGGATCCGGCGACTTCGACCGCCTGTTCCACGGGACCTGGCCCGCCGCGACCTGCCTCGTGCCGCCGGCCACGGCGACCCTGGTCGCCCTGCTGCTCGCGTTCGCCGCCCTCGGCAAGTCGGCGCAGGTGCCGTTCTCGAATTGGCTGCCCAGGGCGATGGAGGGGCCCACGCCGTCGAGCGCGATCTTCTACGGCGCCCTGTCGATCCACGCGGGCGCCTACGTCCTGCTTCGCTGCGAGGCCCTGCTCGACGCGGCGCCGGCCGTGGCGTGGATCCTCGTCGCCGTGGGCGCGGCCACGGCTGCCCACGCCAGCCTCGTGGGCCGCGTGCAGACCGACCTCAAGAGCATGCTCGCCTACGGTTCGATGATGCAGTCGGGGATCATCTTCGTGGAGATCGGCCTCGGCTGGCGGGTGATCCCGCTGGTGCACGTCGTCAGCCACGCCATCCTCCGCAGCCTGCAGATCCTGCGGTCGCCCTCGGCGCTGCACGACCGCCACACGCTGGCCGCCGCGCTCGGCGGCCAGCCCGGTGCCGGCCGCGCGTGGACCGACGGGCTGCCCGCGGCATGGCAGGCCGCGATCTACCGGGTGGCGCTCGAGCGGGGCTACGAGGAGATGGCGGTGACGCGACTGGTGGTCGAGCCGTTCCGGCGGCTGGTCGAAGGCGTCGCCACGCTCGAGCGGGCGGCCACGGATTGGCTGGGTGGCCTGCGGCTCCGCGGCCGACGCGACCGGGAGGGCGGGACGTGAGCGGCGTCGATCCCGATGGATTGCTTCTCGCCGCCGGTGGTGTCGCGGTCGCGGCGCCGCTGGCCGCCGCCGGCCTGCTGCGGCTCGGCGGGTGGCGGGCCGCGCCCCGTGGTCCCGCGGTCGCCGCCCTGGGCGCGGCCCTGCTCGCCGGCCTCGTGATGCTCGGCTCCTGGACGGCGGCCCCGCGGGTCGTCGATCGCGGCGAACGGCTCGGCGGCGGGGCATTCGTCCACGTCGACGGAGTCACGGCGGTCCTCGTCCCCTTCGTGGCCGGCTGCCTGTTGCTCGTGTTCGCGACGGCACCGCGCCGGAGCCTCCAGGGGCCGCTGACCCGCTGGTGCCTGGTGGGGTCCGCCGCGACCTTCGCCCTGTTCCTCACCGCACACCCGCTGTGCATCGTCGCCCTGGCGTGTGCCACCGCCCTGCCGGTGTGGCGGGCCACCCGGGCCGAGCCCGGCGGCCGGCCGGCGGCCCGGGTCTACGCGCTGGCGGTCGGCACGAGCCTCGGCTGCCTGGCCGTGGGGACCGCGATGATGCTCGCCGACCCGCCGTGGGAGGCGGGCAGCGGGTGGGTCGGCACGACCGGCGGCTGTCTCGTGGCCGTGGCGGTGCTCATTCGGGAGACCATCGTGCCGTTCCACTTCTGGGGGCCGGTCCTCTTCGCGGGCGCACCGCTCCCTGCGGCCCTGCTGGCGACCGTGCCCCAGGTGGGAAGTTACGTGGCCGTGCGACTGCTGCTCGGCCACGCCGACGGCGTCGCGCAGGAACTCGTCGCCCTCGCCTTTCTCGGACCGGTCACCGCCGTCTACGGCGCGGCGCTCGCCGTCGTGCAACGGGATCTGCGGCGGCTGCTGGGCTATCTTGCCTTCAGCCAGTCGGCGCTCGTGCTGGCCGGCCTCTCCGGCACGCTGCCGATGGAACTGACCGGCGGGCTGTGCGTCTGGATCGCCAGCGGCCTGTCGCTGACGGGCATCGGCATCGTGGCCGCGGCGCTCGAGGGGCGGGCCGGCCCGCTGCGGCTCGACCTGCCCCAGGGTCGGTTCTGGGACGCCCCGGCCCTGGCCGCGTTCTTCCTGCTCTTCGGCCTGGCCGGCATCGGCCTGCCGGGCACGCTGTCATTCGTGGCCGACGACCTGATCGTCTCGGGCAGCCTCGCCGAGCACCTGCACGGCGGCGTGCTCGTGATCCTGTCGACCGTGTTGGCGGGGATCGCCGTGGTCCGCGGCTGGTTCGGCATCTTCGGCGGACCGACCACCGTCGACGCGCCGCAGCATGCGATCCTGCCGCGCGAGCGACTGGGGTTCTCCGCCCTGCTGGCCCTCGTCTTCGCCCTCGGCCTGTTCCCCAGTCCCCTCGTCGGCACGCTCGAGCAGGTATCGGCTACGCTGCTCCGCGACCGGCATGCACCGCCCCCCGTCACGGCGGCTTCCGGAGTCCACCCATCATGAACGAGCCCCGCTCCACTCAGCCCGCGCTCCTCGACGGCGACGTGCCCCGCGGCACGCCCGCCGGCTTCGTCCGCCATCTGCGGCCCGACCTGACCAGCGGCTTCTTCGTGTTCCTCATCGCGCTGCCGCTGTGCCTGGGCATCGCCCTGGCCAGCGGTTTTCCCCCGGTCGCGGGCGTGTTCACCGCCGTCGTCGGCGGCCTGCTCACGACCCTGATCAGCGACTCCGAGCTCACGATCAAGGGTCCCGCGGCGGGGCTGATCGTCATCGTGCTCGGCGCGATGCAGGCGTTCGGCTTCACCGGCGGCACCGACCCGGCCGCCGACCTGGCCGCCTACCGGCTGACCCTCGCCGTGGCCTGCGCCGCCGGGGCGGTCCAGGTGGCGTTCGCGCTGCTGCGGGTCGGGAAGTTCAGCGAGTTCTTTCCCACCGCCGTGGTCCACGGCATGCTGGCCTCGATCGGCCTGATCATCATGCTCAAGCAGTTGCCGGTGGTCTTCGGGCAGAAGGCGAGCGGCGAGCCGCTGGAGATCCTCCGCGAACTGCCGCACAAGATCGCCAACCTGAACCCGGAGATCGCGGTCATCGGCCTCGTCAGCCTGGCGATCCTGTTCGGCTTCCCGCTCGTCAGGCCGCGGCTGCGGCCAGCCTGGCTGCGGAAGGTCCCCGCACAGCTCCTGGTGCTGCTGATGGCCGTTCCGCTGGGCCTGTGGTTCAACCTCGGCCACGACCACACCTATTCCTTCATGGGCCACGAGTACCGACTGGGAGAGTCGTTCCTGGTGAAGGTGCCCGAGAACCTGCTGGCTGCCGTGACGACCCCCGACTTCGGCGCGTTCACGGCGCCGGCCACCCGGGTCACGGCCTGCTGGTGGGTCGCGCTCTTCGCGCTCGTGGGCAGCGTCGAGTCGCTCCTGTCCGCCAAGGCGATCGACCTGGTCGACCCGTGGAAGCGAAAGACCACCATGGACCGCGACCTGCTGGCGGTGGGCGTGGCCAACGTCGCCGCCGGCGCCATCGGCGGCCTGCCGATGATCTCGGAGATCGTCCGCAGCAAGGCCAACATCGACAACGGCGCCCGCACGCGGTTCGCCGACCTGTGGCACGCCGTCTTCCTGCTCGGCTTCGTGGCCCTGGTGCCCGGGCTGATCCACCGGATCCCGCTCGCCGCCCTCGCCGCGATGCTCGTCTACACGGGCTCCCGGCTGGCTTCGCCCCGGGAGTTCATCGACGTCTACCGGATCGGCTGGGAACAGCTCGTCATCTTCGTGGCCACGATCATCGGCGTGCTGTCGACCGACCTGCTCGTCGGTGTCGGAATCGGCGTGGCCACGAAGTTCTTCATCCACGCCCTCAACGGCGTGCCGCCCCGCGAGTTCTTCAAACCGTTCCTCGACGTCACCGCAATCGACGAGAAGACGGTTCGCATCGACGCCCGTGGGTCGGCCGTGTTCTCCAACTGGATCCCGTTCCGGCGGCAGATCGAGCAACTGGGACCCGTGCAGGGCAACAATGTGATCGTCAATCTCGCCGACACGCGGCTCGTCGACAGCAACGTGATGGCGAAACTCCGTGAGTTGCAGGGTGAGTTCGACCGGGCGGGACTGCGGCTGGAGATCATGGGGCTCGAAGAACATCGGGCCTTCTCGGCCCACCCCGAGTCCACCCGCAGGCGGTAGGAGGCGGCGTGGTATCCTCGCGGCATGCCCCGCTGGCTCGCCCACACGATCGTCCTCGCGCTCGTCGTCGCCGGGATCGCCCTGGCGTTCGCCCGCGTCGGCTACCGGTGGAACTGGGCGGGGGTCTGGGAGTATCGCGGGCTGCTCGTCCGCGGCTGGCTGACGACGGTGGCCGTCAGCCTCGCCGCCCTCGCGGCGAGCATCCTGATCGGCGCCGCCGCGGCGGCCATGCTCCGCTCCGGCCGGCCGCTCGTCGAGGCGGCGGCCCGCGGGTACGTGGAACTGATCCGCGGCACGCCGCTGCTCGTGCACCTGCTCATCGGCTTCTACGTGGTGGCCAGCGCCGTTGGCCTCGAGAACCGGCATGTGGCCGGCGTGCGC
>JBJTHX010000502.1:0-2983 GCA_046094745.1 Planctomycetia bacterium | reverse complement strand
CGCGGCCGTGAGCGACGTGCCCGCGGAGGGCGCGACGAGCCAGCCGGCGGCCTGGGCCTGGCCGGGCAGGAGCGTGACGGCCCCGGGAGCGACGGCCTGGAGCGCACCGCTCACCGCCCCGAATCCCAGCCGCGCCGAGAGTTTCACGAGCGTCTGCACGCCAAGCGGCCCCGCCTGCGGGCCGAAACTCTGCAAGGCGATGCCGCCGAGGTTGATGCGGGCGGCCACGTTGATGCGATTGACGAGCGACTGGAGCTGGGCCAGGGTCGTGAGCGGCAGCGCCGGCAGCGGACCGATACGGTCGAGGATCGCCGGCGGGGCGACCGCGAGCGCGAGCTGCGGGGCCGGGGCGCCCGGCACCACGAGGGGCGACACGGCGACGAGCGCGTCGAGCTCGGCCTCGAGCGTCTTGGGGGAGTTGAGCCGCTCGGTCCGCGTCTGGTTGGCCGAGGCCACGAAGGCCTGTTCGAACGAGGCCGTGCCGTCCGGACCCGGGAAGAACACGCCGACGCCGCCCACGAGCGCGTCGAGCTTGTCCTCCGGCGGCGCGTCCGGTGGCAGCGCCCGGTAGATGCCCACGCCGCCGGGCAGCGTGGCCATGCCGCGGGCGAGCGGCTGCGGCGGCTGTCCCTGCTGGGAGCCGACGGCGCCGACGCTGTCGGCCACCTGGGCGGCGTACGAGGCGCGGTTGGTCACCACGGTGCCGCCGACGACCACGCTCGTGCGGTTGGTGTGCTCGATCGCGAACAGGTCCACGAGCGGCTGGCGGACGATGCCCGGGGGGAACTCGCCGCCGATGCCCACCGGCGCGACGTAGCCGGGCCCGGTGAACGTGGGATCGGCGCTCGCCGGGTTGGCCTGCATCTCCCGCTGCGTGACCGTGCTCTGGCTGATGTGGCTCACGGTCCGCGACGTGAGGATCGCCTGGCCGTTCGAGAAGAAGGCGCCGGTGCGGGCCTTGGCCACGGCGCCGTCGATGGCGAAGCCGAGGTCGTTCGTCGCGACGCCGGCCTCCACCCGCACTCCGAGGATCTGCCCCGTGCGGTCCACGACCGCGATGATCGCGTCGGTCGAGGGCGTGGCGGCGCTGGCCCGGTCGAGGAGCGCGTTCACCTCGGCGGTCGTGAGCTGTGCGACCGCGAGCAGCGCCCGCCGCTCGAGCGGCTCGGCGCCGCCGAGCGCCCCGCCGGCACGCCGGCCCGCCGCCCGGGCGTCACCCCGCCGGCCCGACCGCCACGACGTCCACGACGGCCACTTCATCCAACACCCTTTCCCGCTCCCGGCGAGACTAAACCCGGGTTTCATCGGCCGCCACGCCGCGGTCGCGTCCCGTTCGACCACGCCGGCCGCCCAAGTATCATTCGCGGTAAGGTTCCCCCTTGTTCTCCGACTTTCCCGCCATGGCCGGCACCGACCCGGAAGCCGCTCGCATCCGCGAGATCCGCAACGACGCCAGCGGCTGGCGCCGCTGGGGACCTTACTTGTCGGACCGGTCGTGGGGGACCGTGCGGGAAGACTATTCCCCGACCGGAGACGCCTGGCGTCACCTCACCTACGACCAGTCGCGGTCCAAGGCCTACCGCTGGGGCGAGGACGGGATCGCGGGCCTCTCCGACCGCTTCCAGCGGCTCTGCTTCGCGCCCGCGTTCTGGAACGGCCGCGACGGCCACCTCAAGGAGCGGCTGTTCGGCCTCACGCCCTGGGAGGGCAACCACGGCGAGGACGTCAAGGAGTGCTACTGGCACGTCGACAACACGCCGACGCACTCGTTCATGTCGCTGCTCTACCGGTATCCGCAGCGGGCCTTCCCCTACGCGGAGCTCCGCACCGAGAACGCTCGCCGCGAGGGACGCGGCCCGGAATACGAGCTCGTCGACACCGGCATCTTCGACGACGGCCGGTTCTTCGACATCCTCGTCGAGTATGCCAAGGCCGGCCCCGAGGAGAGCGCGATCCGGATCACCGCCACGAACCGCGGCCCCGACGCCGCGGAACTCCACGTGCTGCCCACGCTCTGGTTCCGCAACACCTGGGCATGGGACGGACGCGACACTCGCCCGCCCGTGATCCGCGGCGAGGAGGGTCCGCCGGGCACGCTGTGTCTCGTGGCCGACGACCGCGACGCCGAGATCGACGCCCGGCTGCCGCCGGCTGCCCGCCTGGGCACGCGCTGGCTCGTGGCCGCGGCGGGTCCCGGTGCGGCCACGCTCTTCACCGACAACGAGACCGACGGGTCGGCCGTCTTCGGCCCCGGCAACTCGAGCCGCTCGGCGTTCACGAAGGACGCCTTCCATCACCTCCTCTGCGCGGGCGAGATGACCGCTTGCAACCCTGCGGGCACGGGCACGAAGGCCGCCTTCCACGTCCGCTTCGCCGTCGCGGCGGGGGGCTCGGCGACGGTGCACCTGCTGCTCTCCGACCGCCGTCCGGACGAGGCGCTCGGGCCGCGGGCCGACGGCGCCGCGGTCGCGGCGCGGGTGGACGAGATCGTCGCGGCCCGCCGACGCGAGTCCGACCTATTTCATGCGACCGTGGCCCGCCCCGATGCGACCGCCGACGAGCGGCACGTGCAGCGGCGGGCCCTCGCCGGCCTCCTGTGGTCGAAGCAGAACTATATCTTCGACGTCGCGAAGTGGCTCGACGGTGACGACCCGGCCCACCCGCCGCCGGCCAGCCGCCAGACGATCCGCAACGCCCACTGGCGGCACCTCAACTCCCTGCGGGTCATGAGCATGCCCGACGCCTGGGAGTATCCCTGGTTCGCGGCCTGGGACCTGGCCTTCCAGTGCGTCCCCTTCGCGATCGTCGATCCACAGTTCGCGAAGGACCAGCTCTGGATCCTGCTGTTCGAGCAGTTCCAGCACCCGAGCGGCCAGCTGCCCGCCTACGAGTGGGAGTTTGGCGACCTCAATCCGCCGGTGCACGCCTGGGCCGTGTGGCGGATCTACAACATGGAGAAGCGGCGGCACGGCACCGACGACCG
>JBJTHX010000501.1:0-2508 GCA_046094745.1 Planctomycetia bacterium | reverse complement strand
CTCCAGGAACTGGAGATCGGTCTCCGTGAACTTGTTCGGCTCCGGGCTCTCGACGTTGAATGTGCCGATCACCTGGTCGTGCAGCAGCAGCGGCACCGTCAGCGAACTCTTCGCGTCCTGGCAGCCCTCCAGGTAGAGCGCATCCTTGGTGGTGTCGCTGCACCAGTAACTCCGACCGGTGGCGGCGACGTAGCCCGTGACACCGTTGTGTTCCGGGCGGGCGTAGAGGATGCGAGCTTCGGCCTCCGGCTTCATCCCCTCGGCGAGCAGCGGTTCGAGCCGGCCCGTCTGGCGGTCGAGGAGCCGGATCTCGACGACGTCGAACTGGAGCAGGTCCCGCGAATAGTGGAGGATGTTGCTCTTCAGCAGTTCGATCCGCTCGTCCACCGTCATGTCCGCGAGTTCCGCCGGCGAGAGATCGGCGAGCTTCTGCCCGGCGGCGTGGATCGCCGCCCGCTTCTGTTGTTCGAGAATCGTGTTGGTGATGTCGCGGACGGCCACGACCACGCGGCCCGCGAAGCCGGACGAGGCATGGAGGTCGAAGAAGCGACCGTCGGCCGACCGCAGCGTCCCGCCGGCGGGCTCTCCGGCGGCGATGGCGGCGAGCAACCGCCGGACCTCGTCCGCGGCCGTCGTGGTCACGCCCAGGGCCTCGAAGAACGGGCGACCGGCGACCTCGCCCCCGCGGCACCAACGGATGCACACCGGATTCGCCCACACGACGCGGCCGCGCATGGCGCGCACGGCGATGCCGACGGGCAGCTGGGCGACGATCTCCTCGTCCCGAACCGGGCGCTCCTGGGCTTCGTCCGCGGCTTCCGACACCGACCGCTCTCCTGGAGGCGTCCTCTTGACGACCCGCGCAGTATAATTTCGCGATCCGAACCCGCCAAATGTTTCGCCGCCGTTGTCGTCCGCGGCGCCGTTCCTATACTCCTCACGGAGATTCCACCGGTGGCCGCTCGGGTCCACCGCGGGATGTTCCGAACCGCGAGGCGTCGCGTGAGCGAGTCGAGTCCGTCCTTCTTGACCCGGCACCAGTTCCTCATCTACCGGCTGTTTTCGCTGTCGGGTCTCGTGCCGGTGGGGGCGTTCTTGGTCGTGCACCTGCTGACCAATGCGTCGGTGAACGCCGGGCCCGGAGTGTTCCAGTCGCGGGTCGACATCATCCACTCGCTCGGCGAGCGACTCCTGCCCGTCGTGGAGTGGCTGTTCATCTTCATGCCGATGCTGTTCCACGCGACCGTGGGCTTCATCATCATCGGCAACGGGCTGCCGAACGTGGGCTCCTATCCCTACGTCGGGAACGTCCGGTACACGCTCCAGCGGGCGACCGGCATGATCGCCTTCGTGTTCATCATCGGGCACATCCTGCACCTGCACTGGATGGGCCGGCCGTTCGGTGGCGGGCATTTCGATCCGCACGCGGCCACCAGTTCCGCGGCCGTGGCGATCCATCCGCTCCTCGCGACCATCCTCTACGCGATCGGCGTGCTGTGCGCGGTCTTCCATTTTGCCAACGGCCTGTGGACGCTGGGCATCACGTGGGGCATCTGGACCAGCCCCGCCGCGATGCGGCGGGCCAACGTCGTGAGCGCCGTGGTCGGCGTCGCGCTGGCGGCGGCCGGCCTCAGTTCGATCGTGCGGCTGCGCGAGATCGGCGGCGACGCCGCCAAACTCGACCAGGCTCGGCGGATCGAGACCATCATGGACGAGGAGCGGGTGCGGCGGGAGCGGATGCTCGAGGGCGAGCCGCCGGTCCGTCCCGCGGCCCCGGCCGTGCGTCGCGATACGACGGGCGGTGACATCCGGCCGGCGTCCGCCGGCGACCAGACGAAGAGGTGAACGCCATGGCACAGCCGAGGGTTCTCGTGGTCGGTGGCGGTCTGGCGGGGCTGGCGGCCGCGATGCGGCTGGCCGAGCTCGACGTCATGGTCGACCTCGTCAGCCTCGTGCCCGTGAAGCGTTCGCACAGCGTCTGCGCCCAGGGGGGGATCAACAGCGTCAACGCGCTCACGCGTCAGCAGGGTGACACCGAATGGAAGCATTTTGACGACACCGTCTACGGGGGCGATTTCCTCCAGCACCAGCCGCCGGTGAAGGAGATGGCCGACTGGGGGCCGCGGATCGTCGACCTCATGGACCGGCTGGGCGTGCCCTTCAACCGCACGCCAGAAGGCTTTCGCGACCAGCGTCGCTTCGGTGGCACCCTCTACAAGCGGACGGCCTTCGCCGGCGCCACTACGGGCCAGCAACTACTCTACGCCCTCGACGAGCAGGTGCGGCGGCGCGAGGTCGAGGGGCTGGTGAAGAAGTGGGAGTTCTGGGACTTCCTCGGTCCGGTGCTCGACGACTCGGGCCGCTGCCGCGGCGCCGTCTGCCAGGACATGGTGACGATGGAGTTCCGGGCCTTCCCTGCCGACGCCGTCGTGCTGGCAACGGGGGGAAACGGGCTGATCTACGGCCGCTCCACGATGTCTATGGTCTGCACCGGAATCGCCGTGGGAT
>JBJTHX010000500.1:0-3515 GCA_046094745.1 Planctomycetia bacterium | reverse complement strand
CGACCTCCTCGTCGGTCATGCTCGCGAGCGCGGAGCCCTTGTCCTGGATGCCGGCGCGGGTGCAGAGATCGACCAGCTCCTTGCTGTCGATCTTCAGTTCCTTCGCCAGCGTGTAAATCCGCACGGCCACTCGGTTCTCTCTCCGCCGACCCTTGCCGGTCCTTCACCCGTCGAACACCCGACCAACCCGATCCTTCCGTTCTCCCGTCCATCCAGCCGCCGGCCCTCACGGTTCGCCGACCGGCGCGGTGCCGGCTCCGCCGGCCGCTGCCTGCTGGGTGGCCACCGCCTCGGCGGCGTCGGCATCGGCCGTCGCCTTCGCGATCCGATCGAGTTCCCGCTGCTTCCGGCGTTCCTCCGCCGCCGCGACCTCCGCGAGCGCCGCCCGGCGTTCCGCCTCGCCAACGATCGCCTCCACGGCCTCGGCGGACAAGCCGCCCATTTCCATCAGGTCGTCCGGCTCGATGACGGAGAGGTCGTCGTAGGACAGGAAGCCCTCGCCCACCAACTTCTCGGCGAGCGACTCCTCCAGCCCCTCGATCGAGGCAAAGCCGGCGATGGCCCGCTCGATCTGCTGATCGAGTTCCTCGCGGGTCATGATCTCGATGTCCCAGCCGCAGAGCTTGCTGGCGAGGCGGACATTCTGGCCCCGGCGGCCGATCGCCAGCGAGAGCTGGTCCTCGCGGACGAGGACGATGCCGCGGCCGAGCATCTGGCAGAGGATGACCTCGTCCACCTCCGCCGGCTGCAGGGCGTTGGGCACGAGCACCTGCAGGTCGTCGCTCCACCGGACGATGTCGATCCGCTCGCCGCCGAGTTCCTCGACGATGTTCTTGATCCGATTGCCGCGGACGCCGACGCAGGCGCCGACGCCGTCGATGCGGTTGTCCGAGCTGATCACGGCCACCTTGCTGCGGTAGCCCGGCTCGCGGGCGATCGCCCGGATTTCGATGACGCCGTCGGCAATCTCCGGGATCTCCTGCTCGAAGAGCCGCTGCACCAACTGCGGCCGGATTCGCGAGAGGATGATCTTCACCCGGCTGCCCACCTTGCGGACCTCGAAGATGGTGGCCCTGATCCGCTCGTTGGGATGGTAGGCCTCGCCGGGGATCTGCTCGCTCCGCGGCAAAATCGCCTCGTTGGCCCCGAGGGTCACCGTCGCCGCCGCACCCTCGTGGCGGGTGACGACGCCCGAGACCATCTGGCCGATCTGCTCCTCGAACTCGTCGTGGATCGCATCCCGCTCGGCCTCGCGGATCTTCTGGATGATGACCTGCTTGGCCGTCTGGGCGCCGATCCGGCCGGAGAGTTCGGCGGTGTCGATCGTCTGGCCGTCGCGGACACCGGAGAGCTGGCCGTTCTCGCGGTCGATGGCGATGACGATCTGGGACTCCTCGCCGTATTGCCGGGCGAGGGCGGTGACGAGGGCGGCCTCGATCGCCTGGAACACGACCTCTTTGTCGATGTTCTTGTCGCGATGGATCGCGTCGACGACGCGCAGGATTTCTTCTGGCTTCATGGTGTGCTCGGTGACGCCGCGAAACGGCACTGCCGGCACAGCCGACGCCATCTCACGACATGGGCGCCGAAACACCCTTCCAGAAGGTGTTTGGAAGCATATCCGCGGACCAGCAGGCCTTTTCCTCGACGAACCCGTGCAGAGTAAGGCACTGGGTGTGGGCTGTCAAGGAGCAGCCCTGCGGCCTCACGCCACCGTGGTCCAGCGGCGAAACACGAGCGTCCCCGCCTGGCCCTGGGGCGTGACGGCGGAGGAAAGGCAGATGTCGCCGGCGGGATCACCGCGCCGGGCGGCCCGGATCCGGCAGTCGGGGTCGGGCGTCTCGTAGTTGAGCAGCGGGAAGAGTTCGCCCCGCACGAGCGCCAGCAGGCTGGCCACGCACTCCACGAGCCCGCTACCGCCGCCAAGGTTGCCGAAGTTCGCCTTCGCCGCCACGGTGGGCACGCCTGCAGCCGCCGGCCCGAGCGCGTCGTGCAGCGCCGCTGCCTCGTCGCGGTCGCCCACGACGGTGCTGGCGCCGAAGGCGTGCACGTGCCCGACCTCCGCGGCCGCCACGCCGGCCTTGGCCAGGGCGGCCCGCATCGCATGGGCCAGCACGGTGCGGCGGTCGCCCACCCCGCTGCTGTCGGCGACGCACCGCGAGGCGTGGCCGACGACCTCGCCGTAAATCCGCGCGCCGCGGGCCAGGGCGTGGGAGAGTTCCACGAGCACGAGCACGCCTGCCCCCTCGCCCAGCACCATGCCCCGCCGGGCCCGGTCGAACGGCCGACTCCAGCGGGTGGGGTCGCCGTCGGCGGAGCCCTCGGGCAGGGCCACCTGCTCGCTCTGCAGGGCGTGCACCGTCTTCATGGGGTGCACCCGCGTGCCCGTCGCGCCGGCCACCATGATGTCGGCCGCGCCCCGCTGGATCGTGACCGTCGCCTCGCCCACGGCGAGGTGGCCGCCCGCCTCGCGGAGCGTGAGCGAATTGCTCGGCCCGCGGAGATCGTTGTAGATGGCGATGTGGCTGGCCGGCATGTTGGGCAGGTACTTCAGCAGCCAGAGCGGGTTGAGCAGGGGCATGCCCTGCGCGGCCCAGCGGTCGAACTCGAACCCGCCGTCGGGGCCGCGGCAGGCGGCGACCGCGGACGTGAAGTCGTCGGGCAGCGTGAGCATGTAGTCCGAGCCGAACACGCAGCCGAACCGCTCGGGGGCATGGTGGGCGGCCGCGTTGCCGGCGTCGTGGAGGGCTCTTTGGGCGGCCGCGACGGCCATCTGGCTCTCCCGGCACATCACCTTGCAGCCCTTGCGGATCGCCTTCTTCCGCTCGCCGTCGAGCGGCCCGAAGTTGTCGATCTCGCCGGTGAAGCCCCGGGCCTCGGCCGCGTGGCCCAACGGCAGCCCGCCGCAGGCGAACGACTCGATCGGGGCCACGGCGCTGCGACCCTCGGCCAGGCCGCCCCACAGGTCGTCCAGCGACAGGCCGAGCGGGGAGACGACCCCCATGCCGGTGACCACGACCCGCCGCCCGGTTCCGCCGCTCATGGTTGCTGCTCTTGCCGAGGAGGCCGGGGCATGATCGGGCTCCGTCGGATTCAGGCCAGTCGGGCCAGCACGAGACTGGCGTTATGGCCGCCGAAGCCAAAGCTGTTGCTCATCGACACGTCGATCCGCGCCTCGCGGGCCACCCGGGCCGTGTAGTCGAGGTCGCACTCGGGATCGGGGTTGTCGAGGTTGATCGTCGGCGCGATCACCCCGTGGTGCATCGACAGGGCGCAGACGACCAACTCGATTCCGCCGCTGGCCCCGAGCGTGTGGCCGAGCTGACTCTTCGTGCTGGAGATCGCCAGCCGGCGGGCATGGTCGCCGAACACCCGCTTCACGGCCTTCGTCTCGGCGACGTCGCCGAGCGGCGTGCTCGTGCCGTGGGCGTTGATGTACTGCACCGCCTCGGGCGCGAGCCCCGCATCCCGCAGCGCCAACGCCATCGCGTGGCCGGCCCCGCGGCCCTCCTCGT
>JBJTHX010000499.1:0-6834 GCA_046094745.1 Planctomycetia bacterium | reverse complement strand
GCCGACCGCGGTCGTCCCCCAGGTGACGCTCGTCCGCGAGGCGGCCGAGCATCCGCTCGTGAAGCAGGCCCGCACGCTCTTCGACGCCGCGATCCGCAAGGTCGAGCCGCCACCACCGCGGGATGCGGCCGGGGCGGTCGTTTTTTTTTCGCGCTCGGCCGCTGGCGGCGCCGCGGCGGCCGCGGGTCGCAGCGCCGGCGGCGCGGGCCGCGACTCACCGGAGGCCGCGGGCGTGCCGGCCGCGAGTCTGTCGACCACGGCGGCGAGGCTCTCGAGGTCTTCGAGCCGCGCCAGCCGCACCACCGCCATCTCGGCGAGCACCGCGGCGTGGCCGCTCGTCCGCATCCGGGCGAGCGCCTGGTCGACGATCTGGAGCATCGCGAGGATCGTGGCGGTGCCGAGCTGGCGGCCGATTGCCGCGAGGTCGACACCCAGGCCGTCTCCCTGGGTCGTCAGTTCCGGGGCGGCGCCGACGCTCGCCAGCAGGCAGTCCCGCAGGGCGGCGACGACCTGGTCGAGGACGCCGCCGGGATCGGCCCCCCCGGCGAGCGCGGCGTCGAGCGCGGCGAGCGCCGCGGCCGCGTCGCGGGAGGCGATCGCGGCGAGCAGGGCCCCGACCCGCTCCTCCCGGCCGGTGCCGATCACCGCGTGCACCTCATCGACGCCGACGGTGCCGGCGGCCCCGCCGAGGAGTTGCTCCAGCAGCGACTGGCTGTCACGCATGCTGCCGGCGGCCCGCCGCGCGATCAGGTGCAGGGCCTCGGGCGTGACGTCCGCCCCCTCCGCCTCGACGATCTGGGCGAGCCGGCGGGCGATGGCGGTGGTCTCCACGGTCGTGAAGTCGAACCGCTGGCACCGGGAGAGGATCGTGATCGGCAGCTTCTCGGGCTCCGTGGTGCAGAGCACGAACTTGACGTGCGCCGGCGGCTCCTCGAGCGTCTTCAGGAGGGCGTTGAACGCCTCCCGCGTCAGCATGTGGACCTCGTCGATGATGTAGACCTTGAACCGGCCGCGGGCGGGGCGGACGGCCACGTTCTGCCGCAGCTGGCGGATCTCGTCGATGCCGCGGTTGCTGGCGGCGTCGATCTCGACCACGTCGACGTCCTGGCCGGCCGCGATCGCCCGGCAGGCGTCGCAGTCGTTGCAGGGCTCGCCGGCCGGGCCACGCTCGCAGTTGAGGGCCTTGGCGAAGATCCGGGCGGCGCTCGTCTTGCCCGTGCCGCGGGCGCCGGTGAAGAGATAGGCGTGGCCGATCCGCCCCGACTCGATCGCCCCGCACAAGCCGCGGGCCACGTGCTCCTGGCCCACGAGATCGGCGAACCGCTGCGGCCGATACCGCCGGGCGACGACCTGGTAGGCGGCTTCAGCCATGGGCGACGTCGATTCCCGGCGCGGCGGCGGCCGGACGCCGATGAGAGGCCCACCGCACAAAGGGACGACTGCTTATGGCTGCTGCGGTTAGGCCCTGACCAGGTTCACAGATCCCCATCGCAGGGGCCTCTCATCGGTGTCCGCACCACGTGTTTTGTACGCCCGCCGCCGGCCGCGGTCAAAGGCTGCTACATTTCCGGCTATGGCGTCCCCGATGATGCAGCAGTTCGAGGCGGCGAAGGCCCGGTGCCCCGAGGCGCTCGTCCTCTTCCGGATGGGCGACTTCTACGAACTCTTCGGCGCCGACGCCCGCGAGGCGGCGGGCCTCCTCGACCTCACGCTCACCAGCCGCGACAAGGGCCCCGACGCGGTGCCGATGGCGGGATTCCCGCATCCGCAGCTCGACGCCCAGCTCGTGAAGCTCGTCGCCGCCGGCCGCCACGTCGCCATCTGCGAGCAGATCGACGACCCGAAGACGACGAAGGGCATCCTGCGGCGCGAGGTGACGCGGATCGTCACCCCCGGCATCGCGGCCGACGAGTCGCTGCTCGATCCCGCGCGTCGCAACTGGCTCGTCGCCCTCCTGCCCCGGGCGCTGGCGGGCCCGGACGACGGCTCGGTGGCCGTGGGCGTGGCCTGGATCGACGTGGCCGCGGGACGATTCGAGGCGGCGGTCGTCGATCGCGACGACGTCGCCGACCACCTCGCCAGGCTCGAGCCCGCGGAGATCCTCTGCGCGGAGAAGGACCGCGAGGCCGTGGCGAGCCTGGTCCGCGGGGCGGGGCGGTCCGGTGCGCTCACGGCCCGCCCCGACTGGTGGTTCGAGCCGGCCGCCGCCGACGCCGCGCTCGGCCGGGCGCTCGGGGGCCGGCGGCTCGAGGGGCTCGGATTCGAGCTGCCCGCCGACCGGCAGGCCCTCGATGTGGCCGGCGCGGTCGTGGCCTATCTCGAGGAGAACGAGCCGACGGCCGTGGCCCGCATCGAGACGCTCGCCGCGTGGCGGCCGGGCCACCGGATGGAGATCGACGAGGCCTCCCGCCGCAGCCTGGAACTGGTGCGGGCCGTGGGCACGGGCCGCCGCGAGGGGTCGCTGGCCGGCGTGCTCGACCGCACGAAGACGCCGATGGGCGGCCGGCGGCTCGGCGAATGGCTCGCGGCGCCGCTCGTCGACCGGGCCGCGATCGAGTCGCGGCTCGACGCCGTCGCGACGCTCGTGGCCGAGCCGGCGCTCGCCGCCCGCATCGTCGAACTGCTCACCGGCATCGGCGACATCGAGCGGCTCACCGGCCGCGTGGTCGCCGGCCGCGCCGGCCCGCGGGACGTGGAGCGGATCGGCCATGCGACCGCCATCCTGCCCGACCTCCACGCAACGCTCGTTGGCCGCGCCGGCCTGCTCGGCGAACTCCGCGACGCGCTCGATCCCTGCGCCGACATCGCCACGCGGATCGCCGCCACGCTCCGCGAGGGCTGCCCCGTGTTCGCCCGCGACGGCGGCTTCATCCGGCCGGGCTTCGACCCGCGGCT
The DNA here is from genome assembly GCA_046094745.1 of Planctomycetia bacterium. Taxonomy (GTDB): domain Bacteria; phylum Planctomycetota; class Planctomycetia; order Pirellulales; family UBA1268; genus QWPN01. The sequence continues at coordinate 3,939 of JBJTHX010000499.1, read as the reverse complement.
CGACGAGCTGGTGGAACTGGCCAGCGGCGGCAAGGCCTGGATCACCCGCTACCAGGCGGAGCAGATCGAGCGGACCGGGATCGCGTCGCTGAAGGTGGGCTACAACCGCGTCTTCGGGTTCTTCCTGGAAGTAAGCCGCTCGCACGCCGACAAGGTGCCGGCCGACTTCATCCGCAAGCAGACGGTGAAGAACGCCGAGCGGTACACGACCCCGGAACTCGACGAGCGGCAGCGGCAGGTGCTCGGCGCCGAGGAGGAGGGCGTCCGTCGCGAGATCGCCCTGCTCGACGACCTGCGGGCCTTCGTGGCCGGCGAGCGGCGCCGTCTCGATCGGGCCGCCGACATCCTCGCCACGCTCGACGTGCTCGGGGCGCTCGCCGCCGTCGCCCGGTCGCGGGGCTGGGTGCGGCCGGAGATCACGACCGGCGGCGACCTGCTGGTCGAGGCCGGCCGCCATCCGGTCCTCGAGGAATTGCTCCCCGCGGGCACGCTCGTGGCCAACGACCTGGCGCTCGCGGCGGCGGGCGGGAAAGCCGGGGCCGAAGCCCCCGCGATCCTCCTGGTCACCGGACCGAACATGGGGGGCAAAAGCACGTTCATCCGCCAGGCGGCGCTCGTGGCCGTGCTGGCGCAGGCGGGCAGTTTCGTGCCGGCCCGGCGGGCCCGCGTGGGCATCGTCGACCGGCTCTTCGCCCGGATCGGCGCGGGCGACGACCTGGCCCGCGGCGCGAGCACGTTCCTGGTCGAGATGGCCCAGACGGCGCGGATCCTCAACCGGGCCACGCCCCGGAGCCTCGTGATCCTCGACGAGGTGGGCCGGGGCACGAGCACGTTCGATGGCCTGGCCATCGCCCAGGCGGTGATCGAGCACCTCCAGGCGGAGGTCGGCTGCCGCACGCTGTTCGCGACGCACTACCTGCAACTCGCCGATCTCGCCCGCCTGCCGGGCGTTGCCAATGCCCAGGTGCTCGTGCGGCAGCACAAGGAGGAACTCATGTTCCTCCACCAGGTGGCCCCGGGGGCGGCCGACAAGAGTTGGGGGGTGCACGTCGCGCGGCTGGCGGGCGTGCCCGCCGGCGTCATCGACCGGGCCCGCGACCTGCTCCTGGGCTTCGAGTCGGAAGCCGTCGCGCCAGCGCCGAAGGCCCGCCGCAAGGCCGCGGCCGCGGAGCAGAAGTCACTCTTCGAGTGAAGCGAACTCCCTCCCCGCACCAAAAGCCCCCGGCGAAAGCCGGGGGACTCCGGGTGGCGAACCTCACCGCTCGCCATGTGATACACGCCCGAATCAGTGCCCCTGTGAAGCCTTGAGGCATGGAGAGCGGGATCGTTTTCATGCCCGGCGACCCCGGGCTTCCGCCCGGGGCTTCTTGGACCTTCCGTCATTGGCGACGGCCCGCATCCGGCGATCTCACGACCACGGCACTCACCCGCACTGGTTCATCTTCTCACGGGGCGTGCCCGCGGCCACGAGTTCGGGCTGCGGCCGGGCGGCCGGCGCCGCGGCGTCGGGGGCGACCGTGACGGCGATGCTCTTGTAGGCCGGCGTCCGCGAGAGCGGGTCGGCGGCCTTGGGCACGAGCACGTTGCTTTCGGGGTAGTACATCGCCACGCAGCCCGGCCGGATTTGATCGAAGGCCGAGACGATCTGCCCGCGCATCTCGCCGGCGGCGCTCGCGATCCGGCAGCGGCCGCCGGCGGTCAGGCCGAAGCGGGCGATGTCGTCGGGGTGGATGAGGACGACGTCGCGCCGCGTCTGATTGCGGTAGAGATCCTCCTCCTCGTAGACGACCGTGTTGAACTGGCCCTCGCTGCGGATCGTCATCAACTGCAGCCCCGCGGGCGGCGGCGGCAGGTCGTGGACGACGAGGTGCGCCTTGCCGTCGGCCGTGGGAAACGCCGGCGTGTCGAGCGCCCTGCCCGGGATGGAAAACTCCTTCTTCGTGCGGTCGATCTCGGCGATCTGCTCCATCCCCGGCACGATGCGGGCGATCTCGCGGCGGATCGTGCTCGTGTGGGCCATGTCCCGCCAGTCGACAGGGCCGCCCGTGCCGAGCACGCGGGTGGCGAGGTCGGCGATGATCTCCACCTCGGCCCGCGGGCCGACGTGCCGCGGCACGCCGCCATCGGACAGCCGGATGTAGCTGAACATGCTCTCCTGCGTGGAGGGCTCAGGTTCCTCGTCGCGGGCGAGCACCGGCAGGATGATCGTCTCCTCGGCGCCCGCGCCCCAGGCGTGGCCGGTGTTGAGCGACGTGTTCAGGTAGACGACGGTGTCGACCCGCTCCATGGCCCGCTTGGCGAAGGCCGCGTCGGGGCTCGCGCCCCACAGATTGCCCCCGAGACAGACGGCCAGCCGCATCCGGCCGGCCTCGGCGGCGTCGAGGCACTCGAGCGTGTCGTAGCCCTGCGTGGTCGGCAGTTTCACGCCGTAGGCCGACTCGAGCCGCTCGAAGATCGCCTGCTTGAGCGTGGGCGTGACGCCCACGGTGCCCATGCCCTGGATGTTGGAGTGACCGCGGATCGGCTGCAGGCCGGCGCCGGGCCGGCCCACCATCCGCCGCATGAGCGCGAGCGCCGCGATCGCCTGTACCGTCGCCGCCCCGTGCAGATGGTGCGTCACGCCCATCGTCCAGGCGAAGATCGCCCGCTTCGACTCGGCATACTGCGCGGCGATGTCCTCGATCTCGCGGCGCGACACGCCCGCTGCGGCCACGATGTCGTCCCAGGCGAGGGCCTCCAGCCGGGCGGCGAGTTCCGGCCAGCCGGTGCAGTGCCGGGTCAGGAACTCCTCGTCGATCACCGGCTCGCCCGCCGCGTTCCGCGGCCGGACGGCGTGGATCTCGCGGAGCCGCTTCATGAGGCCGTAGACGAGGGCCAGGTCGCCGCCGACGTGCGGCTGCACGTAGGTGCTCGCGATCTCGGCGCCGAAGAGCAGGGCCCAGGCGTCGCTCGGCACGGAGAAGTTGACGAGCCCCGTCTCGACGATCGGGTTGACGACGATCACCTTGCCGCCGGCGCGGCGGACCATCATCAGGGTCCGCATCATCCGCGGGTGGTTGCTCGCCGGGTGTCCGCCGATGAGGAGCACGCAGTCGGCGTGCTCCATGTCGTCGAGCTTCACGGTGCCCGCCCCGGTGCCGATCACGCTCGCCAGCCCCACGCCGCTGGCCTGGTGGCAGTAGTAGGAGCAGTTGTTGACGTGGTTCGTGCCGTAGAGCCGGGCGAAGAGCTGGAGCAGGAAGCCCGCCTCGTTGCTCGAGCGGCCGCTGAAATAGAAGAACGACTCCGCCGGCGCGGTCCGCTTCAGTTTCCCGGCGATCCGCTCCATCGCCTCGGCCCACTCGATCGGCCGGTAGTGCTGGGACCCCCTCTCGAGGATCACCGGCTGCACGAGCCGGCCGGCGTGCTCCATCTGGTGGGGTGTGAAGGCCCGCAACTGCGGGAGGGAATAGGTGGCGAAGAACTGCGGCTTCACGCCCCCCTGCATGTCGGCGACCATCGCCTGGAACGACTTCTTGCAGACCTCGGGGAAGTGGCCCGCCTCGTTGACCATGCCGCCGGCCTGGCCTCCCATGCCGAGGGCGCAGGTCTTGCAGGCGTTCCGCGACCGCATCGCCTTCCAGAATTTCCACAGGCCGCCGGCCTGTCGCGACTTCTTCAGCGTGTACAGCACCGCCCGCCAGCCGCCGCCGGTGGTCACCCTGCCGAAGAATCGTCCCATGCAGTCCGCTCCCGTCGTGTCAGTCGAGGCTTACGGTCACCGTCTTGGTTTCCAGGTAGGGATCGAGGCCGCGCTCGCCGAGTTCGAAGGTCAGCCGCTTCAGCTGGCCCGCGGCCTGCCGCATGATGATCTGCGCCGTCTCACCGGAGCCCGTGAAGGCCACCTTGTCGATCCCGGGATGATTCACGATCGCGGCGCCGGCGGTGGGTCCGAAGCCG
>JBJTHX010000498.1:0-8230 GCA_046094745.1 Planctomycetia bacterium | reverse complement strand
CCCATCGACCCGGTCGCCGGCCGGGATGCGACCGGGTCGGCAGGCTCGTCGAGCAGCGCGGGCACGACGGCCGCCGCCGCGAAGAACACGGCCGTGATGCCGAAGATCTTCGGAAAGCCATCCGCCTCCGCCAGCCACGGTCCGAGCAGGGCCAGCGCCGCGGCGATCGCCAGCAGGCTGCCGATCACCACGCTCACGACCATCGCCCGACCGCGATGCCCCGCCGCGACGAGCTTCCCCTGCAGGGCCGCCGCCGCGAGTTGCGTCAGGCCGTTGGCCGACGAGAACACCGCGTACAGGACGAGGAACACGATCGCCAGGACGTCCGGCCGGCTCCCCTGCACCGGTCCCCAGACTGCCGCCAGCGCGGCGAAGCACCCGGCCATCGCCAGCGTCGTGCCGACGAGCGACCACTTCTTCCGCGGCCGCCGGGCGAGGGCCGCCGAGAAGAGGAGAGGCGTGAGGCTCTGGCCGCCCCGGTTGAGGACCGGCAGCAGGCCCCGCAAGAGGCCCGAGTCGACGACCGCGTCGAGCACGGCGGGCATGATGATCGTCTCGGTCTTGAAGATCCAGCCGACCCGGACGATCACCTGGTAGAGCTCGAGGCAGGCCGTGTTGCGCCGCTCGCGGTTCGGCGCCGCCCCTCCGCATGTCACGTCGTTGCAACCGTCATCCATGGGCGTCAGAATGCATGGCGTCGTCGCGACCATTTCGTTTCCCGGCAGCATGAGGAGTTTGGCCGATGGCGTCCATCCGCGTTCTGGGCTGCCTCGCGGCGGCCTGCGTCGCCGCCACCGCCTGCGCCGGCGAACACCTCGTCTGGTTCGGCACCTACACGCATGCGGGCGCCAAGGGCGGCTCCAAGGGCATCTACGTCTCGCGGTTCGACGACACGACCGGGGAACTTTCGGCGCCGGAACTCGCGGGCACCGCCCGCAGCCCCTCGTTTCTCGCCCGTCACCCCAGGCTCCCGGTGCTGTATGCGGTGAGCGAGGTCGTCGATGCCGACGGCACGGCGGTCGGCGCCGTGCAGGCCTTCGCGATCGAACCGGCCACGGGACGGCTGACCGCGAAGAACCACCGGTCGTCCGGCGGAGAGGGCCCCTGCCACATCGCGGTCGATCCTGGTGGCCGGGTGGTGCTCGCGGCGAACTACGGTGGCGGCAGTGCGATCTGCCTGGGGATCGACTCTGACGGGGGCCTCGAGCCCGTCGCGACGGAAAATCCGGGCGGCTTCCTGCAGCATGTCCTCGATCGGCCGGTGGATGCGGGTGTCGACCCGGGCCGGCAGGCCAAGCCCCATGGACACTCGATCGACCCCGTGGCCGACGGCCGCTTCGCGATCGTCTGTGATTTGGGCCTCGACAAGGTGTTCGTGCACGCGCTCGACGCGGGTCGCGCGACGCTCGCGCCGCACGGTTCCGCCTCCGTGAAGGCGGGCGCCGGCCCGAGGCACTTCGCCATGCATCCGACCGGCCGGGTCGGCTACTGCGTCAACGAGTTGGACCTGACCGTGACCGCCTTCGCCTTCGATCCTCAGGCCGGTGCGCTCACGGCGATCCAGACGCTGCCCACGCTGCCCGCCGCCGTGACCGACCGTCAGGGTTTTTCAACCGCGGAGATCGCCGTCCACCCGACGGGAAGGTTTCTCTACGCGTCCAACCGCGGCCACGACTCGATCGCCGCCTACGCGGTGGACGCCGCCACCGGCAGGCTCACGTTCCTGGGCGTCGAACCCGCCGGCGTGAAGACGCCCCGCCACTTCGCGATCGCCCCCGGCGGCCGCTTCCTGCTCGCGGCCGGCCAGGATTCGGGCACCGTGGCGGTGCTGGCCATCGACGGTGACACGGGCCGCCTGTCACCCACCGGAAAGTCGATCGCCGTGCCCGCCTGCGTCTGCATCTGCTTCCCGCCGCGGACCGAGTGAACCCGCTCGGCACGGATCGCGGCCACGGACTGTCCGCTTCAGCCGCGGCCGCCGAGCAGTTCGAGGTAACTCCGCCGCTCGGGCGGCCCGCAGCCGAGCCGCCGGGCGAGCGACTCGAGCCGCTCGCGGGCCCGCGGCAACTCGTCCGTCGCGGCCGCCTGGAGTTCGAGCTCCAGGTAGTCGCCGAGCCCTACCACCTGGTCAAGAGCCACCTCGACGTCCGCCCCCTGCCAGGCGACGGTCACCGGATGCCGCCGCTTGGCGACCTCACGGACCTGACGAAAACCCAGCGCCTCGAGCAGGCCCGTCCAGCGGTCGATGGCGGCCGCCACGGCATGCGGGCCGGGGCCGCCTGCCACGGCGAGCGGCAGTTCGATCTCGCGGCGGGTCTTCGTCGCCGCGTCGATCCGCGGCCCCTTCCAGGTGACCGCCACCTCCGTTCCCGTCCGCCGCAGCCGCAGGGCCTCGTCGGTCGCGACGAAGTCACGGCAGGGGTGGGCGAAGTAGCGGTCGACCTGCTCGACGGCATCCCTGCACCGGGCGCCGAGCGCCGCCAGTTCCCGCTCGATGGCCACGGCGTCGGACACCGGGAACTTGAGCTCGACTTCGTACACTTGTGGATGCACCATGGCGGGCACGAGGCGAAACCCGGGGCAGCGAGCCGCATGATACCGAAACCGATGCGGGCGGCAGCCGCATGCGTGGCGGCCGCGCTGGTCCTGGCGACGGCAGGCTGCAGTGGCCCGACTTCGCATCCCGCGGTCGGCCGCGAACTCGGCCGCCTGCCGATCGCGGCCGTCGCCGACCCGGCCGCCGCCCCGCCCGGGCTCGTGGGCAAGGTGACGCTCCTCAACTTCTGGGGCACCTGGTGCCCGCCCTGCCGCCGCGAACTGCCCGGCCTCGCCCGGCTCGCGAGCCGGCTCGCCGACGACCGGCGGTTCCAGTTGATCGCCGTCTCCTGCAATCCCGGCCCGGACGACTTCGAGACGGTCGCCACCGAGACGCGGGAGTTTCTCACGCGGCAGCGGATCGAACTGGCGGCCTGGGCGTTCGCAGATCCCGTCGGCCGCGAGCTCGTGTTCTCCACGATCGGCCTGTCGGCCTTTCCCACCACGCTGCTCGTGGGGCCGGACGGCCGCGTACGGCGGATCTGGATCGGCTATCGTCCTCGCGACGAAGCCGAGATCGCCGCGGTGGTCGTGGCGTTGCTCAAGGAACAGCCAGCCGTTCGATGAACGCGCGGGCCGCGGCCGCCGGATCGGTGGCCGCCGTCACGGCCGAGGCGACGGCGACCCGCCTCACCCCCAGACCGCGGAGCGGCTCGAGCCGCTCGAGCGTCACGCCGCCGATCGCGAACGCCGGCAGGGCGACCTCCCGCACCACCGTGCGGAGAAACTCCGGCGCCGCGAAGGTGCCGAACGTCTTCGTCGCCGAGGGAAAGCAGGGGCCGATGCCGAGGTAGTCGGCCCCGGCCGCCGCCGCCGCCCGGGCCTCCGCGACGTCGTGCGCCGTGCCGCCCAGGAGGGCGGCCGGCCCGAGCACCCGGCGGGCGAGCGGCACCGGCAGGTCGTCCGCGCCGACGTGCGCGCCGGCCGCGCCGACCGCCGCGGCCACGTCGACGCGGTCGTTGACGATCACGAACACGGGCTCCCCGCCCGACTGCCGGCGGGCGATCGTCACCGCGCGGCGAACGCGGTCGACGAGCGCCGGCGTGCCGAGCCCCTTGTCTCGAACCTGCAGCATCCGCACGCCCGCCTCGCAGAGCGTCCCGATGAGTCGCTCGAACGCGGCGACATCCTGGCGGCCGTCGACGAGCACGCAGAGGTTCACCCCGGCCAGCCGCGCCCCGGCCCGCGCGGCGACGAACGCCAGCCGCTCGAGGTCGTAGAGCCGGTACCGGAGCCGCTCGAAGGCGGCGGCCGCCGCAGGCGCGACCACCGCCGCGCACTCGGCGAGGCTGCGGAGCGACTGGGCCGCGCGGGCCGCGTTGGCGGCGAGGAGATCCGCCGTCGATGACCGCTCCAGGGCCGCCGTGGCTTCCATCCCCGTCCCCACGTCCCCGGTGACATCGCGGGCCGCGACCCGCTGTGCCAGCGGCTCGGCCGCGAGCACCGCCGCAAGGTCGTGCCGTAGGTCCTTGGCAAGCCGGGTCAGCGGGCCGTCGTCGAGCACGAACCGGACCGCGTCCTCGACGACCCGCAGGGCCTCGGCGGCCCGATTGGCCGAGGCGTCGATCGCCCGCCAGATGCCCGCCTGGTCGCCCACTCCCGGCTCGCTCGTTGTCTGGCTGTCTTCCATGTCTTCGCCATTTTTAGCATGCCCCGTAGCCGGCCGCCCGGGCCGCGGCGTCAGCCTTGGCCGGCGGCGGAGGCGTGCCTACACTCCCCGCCCCTTCGCCACCCGGGATGCCCCATGGCCGTGCTTCGCTACCTCACGCTCGTCTGGCCAGGGCTGCCTTGGCTCTGGCTGCGTGGCAGCCGCACAGGACTCGTCCTGGCGCTGGCGTTCGCCGTCACCGTGGACGTCGCCATGCTCACGACGTTCATCTGGCCGGAGTTGGTGGGCCTGGAGTTCACGACCGCGCTGTGGACGGCGACGGCCGCGATCTGGCTCGGGGCCACCGCGTCGGCGGCCGCCGCGCTGCCGCGGCCACTGCCGCGGGTGCGGGCGGAGGCTGCCGACGGCCTGTTCGTCCAGGCTCGCGACGCATACCTGGCACGCGACTGGGTGGCCGCGCAGGCGCACCTGGAAGAACTGCTCGCCCTGGCCCCGACCGACGGCGAAGCCCAGTTGCTCTGGGGCACGCTCCTGCGCCGTCTGGGCCGGCACACCGAGGCCCGGGAGGCGCTCGCCCAACTGTCCCGCAGCGACTCGGGCGGTCGCTGGCGGGCGGCGATCGCCCGCGAGTTGGCCCTGCTCGATGAGGCCACCAGCGATTCCGCCGCGGGGCCGTCCATCCTGCCCCTGGAAAAGGGCCCCGCCGGCCCGGCCCGGTCTGCCCGACGCGGAGCGGCGGCCTGAAGCCGCATTTCCGCCGCCCGGGACGACTGACCCAGACATTCCCGCGGCCCGCTCCTAGAATCTCCCGGTCGATTTGGCGTAGGGTTTGCACATTGATGAGGCAGGTAATGTGCCGGCTGCCGAAATGGCACGCTGGCAGGGTTCGTAGCCGCCCCGGATTCCGGGGCCTTTCCGACGAGGGGATTGGCGACGATGTACGAGCGTTTCACGGATCGGGCCCGCAAGGTGATGCAGCTGGCCAACCAGGAGGCTCAGCGGTTCAACCACGAGTACATCGGGACCGAGCACGTGCTCCTCGGCCTCATCAAGGAAGGCAGCGGCGTCGCGGCCAACGTGCTCAAGAACCTCGACATCGACCTGCGGAAGATCCGCATGGAGGTGGAGCGGCTCGTCCAGAGCGGCCCCGACATGGTGACGATGGGCAAGCTCCCGCAGACGCCCCGCGCCAAGAAGGTGATCGAGTATTCGATGGAGGAGGCCCGGAACCTCAACCACAACTACGTCGGCACGGAGCACATCCTGCTGGGCCTGCTCCGCGAGCAGGAGGGCGTGGCGGCGCAAGTGCTCATGAACCTCGGGCTCAAGCTGGAGGACGTCCGCGAGGAGGTGCTGAACCTGCTCGGCCACGGCATGGAGGAGGGCGGTGAGCGGGCCGGGATGGGCGGCCGGCAGCCGGCCGGTGCCGGCGGCGGCGGCGGCGAGGGCAGCCCCAAGAGCGGCAAGAGCAAGACCCCGGCCCTCGACAGCTTCGGCCGCGACCTCACGGAACTCGCCCGCCAAGGCAAGCTCGACCCGGTGATCGGCCGCGAGAAGGAGATCGAGCGGGCGATCCAGATCCTCTGTCGCCGAACCAAGAACAACCCCGTGCTCCTCGGCGAGGCGGGCGTGGGCAAGACGGCGATCGTCGAGGGCTTCGCCCAACGGGTCGTGGACGGCAACGTGCCCGAGTTGCTCGCCGACCGCCGCATCGTCGTGCTCGACCTGGCGATGTTGGTCGCGGGCACGAAGTACCGGGGCCAGTTCGAGGAGCGGATCAAGGCGGTGATGAACGAGGTCCGCCGTGCCAAGAACACGATCCTGTTCATCGACGAGCTGCACACGCTCGTCGGGGCGGGCGGCGCCGAGGGGGCCATCGACGCCTCGAACGTGCTCAAGCCAGCCCTGGCCCGCGGCGAGATCCAGTGCATCGGGGCGACGACCCTCGACGAGTACCGCAAGTACATCGAGAAGGATTCGGCCCTCGACCGGCGGTTCCAGATCATCATGATCGAGCCGGCGACGAAGGAGGAGGCGGTGGAGATCCTCAAGGGTCTGCGCGACCGCTACGAGAGCCACCATCGCGTCAGCATCACCGACGCGGCACTCGAGGCCGCCGTCGAACTCTCCAGCCGCTACATCACCGGCCGGTGCCTGCCCGACAAGGCGATCGACGTCGTCGACGAGGCGGGCGCCCGCGTGCGGCTCAAGGCCATGACCAAGCCGCCGGACCTCAAGGAGATCGACGAGGAGGTCGAGCGGCTCAACAAGGAGAAGGAGGAGGCGGTCGCCAACCAGGACTTCGAGAAGGCGGCGGCGCTCCGCGACCAGGCCGACAAGCTGAAGAAAAAGAAGCAGACGATGACCCGGGACTGGCGGGAGAAGTCCCGTGAGGCCGACGGCGTGGTCGACGACGAGGTCGTGGCCGAGGTCGTCTCCAAGATGACCGGCATTCCGCTGACCCGCATGTCGACGGAGGACCAGCAGCGGCTGATGGGCATGGAGAACGAGCTCCATCGCAAGGTCATCGGCCAGGACGCCGCGATCAAGAGCGTCTCGAAGGCCGTCCGTCGCAGCCGTTCCGGTCTCAAGGATCCGAAGCGGCCGATCGGTTCGTTCGTGTTCGCGGGGCCGACCGGCGTCGGCAAGACGCTGCTGGCCAAGGCCCTCGCCCAGTTCATGTTCGGTGACGCGGACGCGCTCATCCAGATCGACATGAGCGAGTACATGGAGAAGCACAACATCAGCCGGCTGATCGGCGCCCCCCCGGGCTACGTGGGCTTCGAGGAAGGCGGGCAGTTGACGGAGAAGATCCGGCGACGGCCCTACGCCGTGGTCCTGCTCGACGAGATCGAGAAGGCCCACCCCGACGTGTTCAACATGCTTCTGCAGGTCATGGAGGAAGGGCGGCTGACCGACTCGTTCGGCCGGAACGTCGACTTCCGCAACACGATCCTGATCATGACGACGAACGCCGGCGCCGAGGCCATCAAGAACGAAGCCGCGTTCGGCTTCCAGAAGCCCGATGGCGACGCCAGCTACGACAGCATGAAGGGTCGCGTCAACGAACGGATCGAGAAGGTCTTCCGGCCCGAGTTCCTCAACCGGCTCGACGACGTGATCGTGTTCCACCACCTCACGGTCGACGACCTCAAGAAGGTCATCGACATCGAGCTGGCGAAGGTCCGCGAGCGGCTCGGCGAGCGCGGCCTGAAGCTCGAGCTCACCGAGGAGGCCAAGAAGTTCCTCATCAAGAAGGGCTCCGACACCGACTTCGGCGCCCGTCCGCTCCGTCGTGCCCTCGAGAATTACATCGAGGATCCGGTGAGCGAGGAGCTGCTGAAGGGTGAGTTTGCCGGCAAGGACCTGATCCAGGTCGACTGCATCGAGGTCGCCGGCAAGAAGCAGCTCGCGTTCAAGGGGATCGTCACGGCCGAGCCCGTCGCCAGCGGTCCCGCCGCGGAAGCGCCCAAGGCCTGACGCGGCCCCGGACCATATGACCGGCCCCGTGGCCGCCCAGCCGGGGCGGTTGCGGCCGGCGGGATGGGGGCCTAGGCTGCGACCCGGCCGCATGGAGACGCTCCCGTGGACGAATATGTCGAACCGCTGGGCATGCGGGTCCTGATCCGCAAGGACGAGAGCCGCCACAAGACCCGCGGCGGCATCGTGCTGCCGGACCAGGCGGAGATTCCCACGATCACCGGCCGGGTCGTCGAGGTCAGCATCCAGGTCGAGCGGGACGCGGACTTCCCCATCGAGAAGTACGACAAGGTGCTGTTCCACCCGAAGAACTCGATCCCCGTCGACTTCGAGCAGAACAACCTGCTCTACGTGGTGCCGATCGAGGACGTCGTCGCGGTCTTCCGCCGGCAGGATGACCCGAAGTCGCGCCGCCGCGCCAAGGGTGCGCAGGGAGAGGACGAGCCGGGCGACACCGGGGCGTGAGTCGCCCGGGGCGGCCGCCGAACCTCTCCGCCGTTGCGGTCGGCGCGGCGGCCCCGGCACAATCGCCGCGATGCGTCACCG
>JBJTHX010000497.1:0-3045 GCA_046094745.1 Planctomycetia bacterium | reverse complement strand
CTCGGCGAGTCGTTCACGCAGCTCGGCTCGATCACGCCCGAGGGCAACGTGCTCTTCAACGTGCTCACGAGTTCCAACTCCCGCCCGTCGGATGGGTGCGGGCCTTGACGACCTCGACTTCAAACCCCGACTCCTCCATGCGGGCCCCGAAGCGGGGGTCGGCACCCGCCGACCAGACGGCGAGCCGGCCACCCGGGCGGAGCGCCGCCCGGGCGGCTCCCAGGCCCTGCGGATCGTAGAGCCCGCCGTTGGCCGCCGACGTCAGGCCGCTCGCACCGTTGTCGACGTCGAGCATGATGCCATCGAACCGGCCGCGGCTCGCCGCCAGCACCTCGGCCACGTCGTCAGCGACGATCTCCACCCGCGGGTCGTCGATCACGTCGGCGGCCAGACCGTAGGCGGGGTTGCGGTTCCAGTCGATCACCGCGGGCACGAGTTCCGCCACGATGACCCGCGCGTCGGCCGCGACGTGACGCAGCGTCTCGCGGAGGGTGAAGCCCAGGCCGAGCCCGCCGATGAGCACCACCGCCTGCCGCCGGTCCCGGAGCCCCGCGCAGGCCAGCGTCGCCATCTGCTCCTCGGAATGGTGCTGCCGCGTCGACATCAACTCGACGCCGGTCACACGGATCGAGTACGTGCCATCATGCTCGTGGAGCGTGAGCGCGGCACCGTCGGGCGTGACGGCGCGGTCGAGAAGTCGCGTGGGTTTCATGGCTGCGTGAGACTCGTCACCACGACAAGTCGAAACCATCATCGAATTCCGGCAGTCGAGGAACCGCGTGCCCCTCAGGACGGCCGGCGGTCGCGGCGGGCGGCCGCCGCGGCCGTGAGGCCCGCCACCGCCAAGACCCACGCCGCCGGCTCGGGCACGACCGCCGCGATCCCCTCCGCACCGAAGGCCGGATCGCTGCCGGAAAACTCGTAGGTGCGCAGCGCCATCTGGCCGGTCAGCGGCCCGCCGGTGATCTGGCCGGTGAGCGTGAGCAAGGTCGGCGTGCTGGAACTCGTGAGCACGTTGAAGAGCACGTTGCCCTCGGGCGTGATCGAGCCGAGCTGGGTGAACGACGCGCCGACCGTGCCCGCGGGGCCGCTGCCGGAGCCCCAGAAGTAGCCGTTGCGATAGTCGGTGATCGTGAAGTTGCCCACGCCTCCGGGGCCGAAGAGCTGATCGCTCTGGTAGGCCCAGGTGGTGCCCAGGGTCCAGGCCCACTCCGTCGAGGTGATGTCGCTGTTGGGCCGCGGGTCGGGAGGCGTGAAGCTGCCCGTGGTGTAGGGCAGCATGTAGGCCCAGTGGGTCGTGTAGGCCGCGCCGGCCTGGCCGGAGATCATCTGCATCTGCATCGCGGTCGTGCCGCTGACCTGGCGAAACTGCCCGATGCCGACGACCGGGCTGCCGCCGGAGGTCGGGGTGAACCGCATGCGGATCTGGCCGGATTCCGTGGCCAGCCCGAGGATCGAAGTGGTCGAGCTGAACGAGACTTCCGGCGACACGTAGAAGGTCGCCTGGGACGCGCCCGTGAACCGGCCGTCCGTCGCCGTGCCCAGGCTCCAGAGCGTCTGGTCCCAGAGCGAGATCGGGGGCGGCTGGGTGAAGCTCGCGCTATTCGACATGTAGGCGAGCAGGTTTTCCTGGGGCACGTACCAGTGGGAGTTGGAGAGGATCACGTCCCAGGTGCCCGCCTGCGCGCCGGGCCATGCGGCCAGCGACAAGAGGACCGCGATCACGAGGCCCATGCTCCCGCACCGGTCCGCTGGCCGGCAAGGACGCTTCATACGGATTGCTGCTGAGCGGGCGGCTTCACGAGTTGCCGCAGCTCGGGCGTGAGGCTGGACCACAGCCGAGGGTGCGCCTCGACGAGCCTCACGATGTCGGTGAAGTCCTTCGCCTGCTTGCTCTGGCGGCGGGTAGGCTCCGACCATGCCTTGATTTTCCCGGCCAGCGTGTCGTCGAGCGACGCCACTCGCATCCGGATGCCGGGCACGTCCGCCGGCACCGACCGGCCGGGAAACTCGCGATAAAAATTCTCGGTCGAAAGCTGGATCGAGACCGCGGACCGGGCCTTGAGGTTCACCGACCAGTCGAACCGCTCACTCGTGAACCCGGCTTCCTCGAGCATCCGCACGACTCGCTCCACCGCATCGAGGGCGATCACGAGATCGACGTCGCGGGTGACCATCTGCTGCTCGGCCCAGTGATTGACGGCCACGCCACCGATGCAGCACCAAGGCACGTCCGCTCGTTCCAGACAATCGACCAGCCGCATCACGTCATCGGTGCCGCCCGATGTCTGCCAGTCGAAAAACTGTTTGCCGGTCATGGGGAGAGCGCTGCGAGAAGGAAGCCTTCGGATCGGGAAGCGATCGGCCTCGGGCGGTGAAGTATACGGAAACGGACCATCGCCCCGAACCGGGCGGCGGCCTTCGCCGACCCGCAGGCTCCGCCGGGGCCCCGGCCCGCGGCCAACGCGTCGCGGGTCAGTCCCGGCTGCGGAGTTTCGCCAGCAGCCGGAGGATCTCCATGTACAGCCAGACCAGCGTCACCATCAGCGCGAACGCGCCGTACCACTCGAGGTACTTCGGCGCCCCGCGTGCGGCGGCCTGCTCGATGAAGTCGAAGTCGAGCACGAGGTTCAAGGCCGCGATCACCACGACCACGAGACTGAAGCCGATGCCGATCGGGCCCGCCGAGTGGATGAACGGGATCGGGTAGCCGAACAGGCCGCTGACGAGCGAGATCAGGTAGACGAGGGCGATGCCGCCCGTCGCCGCGACGATCCCGAGCTTGAAGTTCTCCGTGGCCCGGATGAGCCCCGACTGGTAGGCGAGCAGCAAGCCGGCCAGCGTGCCGAACGTGCAGCCCACCGCCTGGATCACGATCCCCGGGTACTGGGCCTCGAAGGCGGCGGAGATGCCGCCCAGGAACAGCCCCTCGGCCAGCGCGTAGACCGGGGCGAGCGCGGGCGCCCAGGTGTGCTTGAAGCAGATCACGAGCGTCCGGGGGATAGTCATGCGTGCATCCTACGAGGCCCCCGCCCCGCCCGGCAC
>JBJTHX010000496.1:0-6252 GCA_046094745.1 Planctomycetia bacterium | reverse complement strand
GCTGGAGATCGACCGCTACTTCGAGGCGCTCGTCAAACTCGAGGGCAGCGACCTGCACATTAAGGTCGGCCAGCCGGCGATCATCCGCGTCAAGGGATCGCTGCAGCCGCTCAAGGCCCCGAAGATCGACGACGAGCAGATGCGGCGGCTCGTGATGCCGATGCTCGACGACCGCCGCCGCCGCACCCTCGAGGCCGACGGCGGCTGCGACTTCGCCTACATCACCGTTGTGGACGGCGTGAAGTGGCGATTTCGCCTCAACGTGCTGCAGCAGCAGGGCTCGCTAGGCCTGGTGGCCCGGCGGGTCAACAACAAGATCCCAGACTTCAAGGGGCTCTATCTGCCGTCGGGGATCGAGCGGCTCTGCCAGTACGACCAGGGGCTGATCCTCCTGGCGGGCGTGACCGGCTCGGGCAAGAGCACGACGATCGCGTCGATGCTCAACTACATCAACCAGAACTACCGCAAGCACATTCTCACGCTCGAGGACCCGATCGAGTTCGTGTTCACCGAGGACAAGTGCCTGATCAACCAACGGGAGGTGGGTCAGGATGTCAAGGATTTCGCGATCGGCATGAAGCACGCGGTCCGCGAGGACCCAGACATCATCCTCGTCGGTGAAATGCGGGACGAGGAGACCTTCATGACCGCGATCCACGCGGCCGAGACGGGCCACCTCGTGTTCGGCACGATCCACGCCTCGAGCGCGGCCACGACGATCACCCGGATCCTCGATCTGTTCCCCGAGGAGATGCACCAGGCCCTGCGGAGCGCGATCGCCTTCAACATGAAGGGGATCGTGGCCCAGAAGCTGCTCAAGTCGATCAAGCCGGGCGTCAGCCGGGTGCCGGTCGTGGAGATGATGTTCTTCGACGTGATGGTCAAGAAGTACGTCCTCGAGGGGCGGGACGAGGAGCTGCCCGACCACATCCGCAAGTCGCACCGCGACGGCATGCAGGACTTCACGCAGAGCCTCAAGAGCCTGATCGACGAGGGGCTGATCGACCGCCAGGACGCCCTCGAGATCGCCCCCAACCGCGAGGCCCTGATGATGGCCCTCAAGGGCATCGGGGTGATGGGATGAGGCGGCTCGTGTGCCTCGCGGCCGCGGTGGCGGTTCTGCCGGCCGTGGCGGTCGCCGACGGCGGCTGGCCGGAGGCGGTACCCGCCGGCTGGAGCAACCGCGGCCCGGGCGGCGGCTTGGCGCTCGTGCCGCTCGTCGCCTGGTGGCTGTGCGTGCTGGGCTGGGTGGCGACGGTCGACTGGGCCTCCCGCGACGCCCGCAAGCACAAGTTCCGTCCGGCTCTCTGGAGCACGGTCGTCGCGCTGCCGCTGGTCGTCATGGCGCTGGCGGCCTGGTGGATTCCGTCGGCCTGGGCCGCGGCGATCCTCATGCTGCTCGCCTGGCTGGCGCCGCTGGTCGCCTACGCGGTGCTTCGCAACCGCCAGGTTCCGGAGACGGAGCGGATCCTCACGCCCGGGCATGCCTGGCGCGCACTGGCGGGGCTGCTCGCGCCGCTGGGGATCGACCTTGGGCCGCCCGGCGGCGAGGCGGAGGTGCTGCCCGTCGTGAAGCTGCGGGCCGCCGGGGGAAAGGATGCGGCCGAGAACACGGCTCGGGAGGAGAAGGCGCAGGCGACGAGCGGGTGCGACGAGACCCAGGCCCTCCTCCAGGCCGCCGTGATCGGCCGCGCGGCGACGGTGGTGCTCGAACCCGATCCGCAGGGCATCCTCGTGCGGCACGAGGTGGATGGCGTCTGGGAGAAGCCGCGGTTGCGAAAGCCGCCCCGCAGCCGCAAGGAGAAGGAGACGTTTCCCGAGGCGCCGCGGCCGAGCCGTGAGTCGGCCCTTGCCGTGATCGAAACGCTGGCAGCGATCGGCGGCCTGCCGCAGGCCCGGGCCGGCCGCGCCGGCACCTTCGCCCTCGAGGTCGACGGGAAGCCGCGAAACTGCCGGCTGTCGGTCCGTGCGGTCTCGGGCGGTGAGCAGGTCGTCGTGCAGATCGAGCCGCCGGCCGTCGTCTTCAAGAAGCCGGCCGACGTGGGGATGCCCGCTGCCGTGGCGGAGCGGCTGGGCGAACTGCTGACGCTCGAAAAGGGGCTGATCGTGCTCTCGTCTCCGCCCGCCTCCGGCCTGACCGCGACCTTCGACGTCGTCGTCCAGACCGCCGACCGGCTGCTGCGGGACTTCATCTCCCTCGAGGACGCCGCCGCGCCGCCGCGGGAGATCCAGAACGTCAAACCGGTCCGGTTCGACGCCCGGACGGGGGTTGCGCCGCTCGACGTGCTCGCGACCGCGATGCGGGAGTACCCCCGCGCGATCGTGACCCGCGATCTCAAGGACCGGGCACTCGCGGTTGAATTGGCGCGGCTGGCGGCCGACAGCCAGTTGGTGGTCGTGAGCATGAAAGCGTCCGACTCGATCGATGCGGTGGCGCGGCTGCTGGCCTGCGGGATCACGCCCGACCTGCTCGCCCGGACGCTCGTCGGCTCCCTGGCCCAGCGGCTGGTTCGCCGGCTCTGCCCGAAGTGCCGCGAGGAATACCCGACGCCCGGCGAGGTGCTCGCCCGGCTCAAGACCACGCCCGAGAAGTTGCCCCATCTGCAGAAGCCCTCGGCCCACGGCTGCCGGCTTTGCCGGGGCACCGGCTACCTCGGCCGCACCGCGGTCTTCGAGCTCGCCTCGGGCGCAACCTTTCGGCAGGCCATCGCGGCGAAGGCCGACCCGAAACTGCTGCGGCAGGCCGCGGTGAAGGACGGCATGCAGCCGATGCGGGAGGCGGGTATGGCGCTGGTGGTGGAGGGCGTGACGTCGCTCGAGGAGATGCAGCGGGTGTTCGCCGCGACCGCGGCGGCCCGCCCCGAGGAGGTGCGGGTGCGATGATCGTGAACCTCATCCTGCTGGCGGTGTTCGTCACGGTCTCGTTCGCCCTGTGGAAGGAAGGAATCTGGGGCTCTCTCGTGATGCTGTGCAACGTGCTCGTGGCGGCGAGCGCGGCCACGGCCTGGTACGAGTGGGTCGTCGCCTTCCTCGAACCACGGCTGCCGAGCTACGGCTACCTGCTCGACTTCGTGGCTGTCTGGGGGCTGTTCTGCCTCGTCCTGCTCGGCCTGCGGGAGGCCACCGACCGGATCTCGCGGACCAAGGTCAGGCTGCGGCGGCCGGTCGAGCTGTTCGGCGGCCCGCTGGTCGCCGCGCTGGTGGCGTGGGTGATGACCTGCTTCACGGCGGCGACGCTGCACGTGGCGCCCTTGCCCCGGGATCTCGTCCAGCCGGCGCCCGAGTCCCGGATGTTCTTCGGCCTCGCCCCGGATCGCAAATGGCTCGCCTGGGTCCGCGGTGCCACGCTCGGTGGGCCGTTCGCGGTGCCGGGTTCCGCCTTCGACAAGGACGCCGACTTCATCATCCGCTACGCCGATCGCCGCAAGCGGCTCGAGGGTGAGCCAGGCCTGCGGGTCGGGCCGTAGCGACGCGGGAAGAGACGGTGGCGCAGCGATGGAGCAGGGCGAACGGGGCGAATACCGGCCGGTGAGCCGACTGGCGGTGGCGGCGGCGGTGCTGGGCGTGCTGTCGGCGCTCGCTCTGGTGAGTCCGCTGTGCTGGGCGCTGCCGCTGGTGGCGGCGGGGCTGGCGGTCGCGGCCCTGGCCGACGTGAACCGGCCGGGAGCGCCGAAGGTGGGCGGACTGGCGGCCGTCGCGGGGCTGGCCCTCGCGATCGGCTTCGGCACGCAGGCGGTGACCGACGCGGTGGCGACGCGGTGGCTCGTCGAGCGAAGGGCGGCCGCCGCCGCGCGACACTGGATCGACGCGGTCCGGGCCGGACGGCTGGCCGACGCGATCAGCGTCTGTTCTCCGCGGGTCGTGCCGACCGTCGTCGGCACGCCCTCGGTGCCGGGGCCGCCGCCGGCGGTGGCCGACGCCGCGGTCGAGCAGGCCTTCGGCCGACTCGCGGCGGTGCAGGCGGTGGCCGCCTGCGGACCAGCGGCCGCGCCGGGGGGGCTGGAAGTCGCCGCGGGCACACCCGAGGAGGAAGGCTGGATCGTGCGGGTGGCGCTCGATGCCTGCGGCCGGCCGGGGGAGACACTGCGGATCGTCGTCGAGCCGACGAGCGTCGCCCGGCCGGGCGGCAGCGTGGAGCGCTGGCTCGTGACGGGCTTCCGCATCGAGCGCTGATTGTCAGGCGTCGGCGGAGGAAAAGCACCGCACGGCGTCGATCGAGTCGGCACCGGCGGCGAGCATGACGAGGCGGTCGAAGCCGAGCGCCGCGCCCACGCCGTCGGGCATGGCGTCGCCGTGGGCGGCGAGGAGTCGCTCGGGCTCGGGCAGCGCTGGCCGACCATCGGCCTCCCGGGCTGCGTTGGCCGCGGCGATCCGCGCGGCGGTGAGGTCACGGCTCGTCTCCTCCTCCCAGCCGTTGGCAAGTTCCACGCCACGCACGAAGAGTTCGAATCGTCGCGCCGTGCCGGCCACCGGGTCGATGCGGGCGAAGGCCGCCTGCGACGGCGGCCAAGCCTCCAAGAGCGTCGGCCGGCCATGCCCCAGGCGCGGCTGCACCCGCTCGGCGAGGAGGATCTCGAAGGCCCGGTCCCAGCGGGCCGCCGCGCCATCGGCCGTCGTGCCCTCGGGCAGGGAGAGGCCCTGCCGCGCGACGGCCGCGAGCATCTCCTCGAGCGACGCGGCGAGCGGATCGACGCCGGCGTGCTCCCCGAAGGCGGCGGTGCACGTGACCCGCTCCAGCCCCGACGTGCCGAGGGCCGCGGCGGACAGCCGCTCGAGCAGCCCCGCCGCTTCGGCGACGGTCGTGTCCGGCGCGTACCACTCGAGGAGCACGAACTCGACGTCGTGCTGCCGGCCCCGCTCACCTGCCCGGAAGGACCGGGCGAACTGATAGATCGGCCCGGCGCCTGCCGCCAGCAGTCGCTTCATGAGCGCCTCGGGACTGGATTGCAGGAAACGAACGGACCCGCCATCAAGAGGCACCGCGATCGGGTCGATGTGCGCCTCCGGCAGCACCTCCTTTGACAGCACCGGTGTGTCGACCTCGACGAACCCCAGGCCGTCGAACACGCCGCGGACCCGCGCCCGCACCGCCGCCCGGAGTTCGAGGATCGGCCGGGCCGTCATGCGGTGGCGGCAGCCTTCTTCCGGGCGAGCCTCTCGGCCACTTCGCGGTACACGAGCACCGGGCAGGGGGCCCGCCGCACGATCGCCTCGGCCACGCTGCCCATCAACAGCCGCGTCATGCCCGTGCGGCCGTGGGTGCCGAGGACGATCATCTCGGCGTTCTCGTCCGCCGCGATACGGACGACCTCGCCGGCGGGATCGCCCATCGTGAGCCGGTGCGCGAAGGGGACGGATGGGTCGGAGGGCTTGACGTCCTCGAGCATCTTCAGAATCCGCTCCGAGTTCGGCTCGGGCAGGCCGTAGTACAGTTCGCCGCCGCCGTACGCCAACGGCGGCTCCTCGACGTGCACGATCAGGAGCCGGGCGGCCTGCTGGCGGGCGAGTGCCTCGGCATGCACGAGGGCCGCGTCGCTGGCGGTGGAGAAGTCGGTCGGAAAGACGACGGTCTTCAGGGGCATGAGTTGGATCTCCGGAAGGGCGACGATTGTACGCCCCTGCGGCCGTGGTCAGTGGAGCCGCATGCCGGGCAGGGCGCCGGAGTCGGGGGACAGCAGGTAGACACCTGGGCCGCCGGCACCGCTGGCCGCGACCACCATCCCCTCGCTGAGCCCGAACTTCATCTGCCGGGGCGCGAGGTTGGCCACGACCACGACCAGCCGCCCGACGAGGGCCGCGGGCTCGTGGAACCCCTTGATGCCGGCGAACACGGTCCGCGTCGCGTCGCCGCCGAGGCTCACCGTGAGCTTGAGGAGCTTCTTCGCCTCGGGCACCTCCTCGGCGGCCACGATCCGGGCCACACGGAGGTCGACCTTGGCGAAGTCGTCGATCGTGCACTGGGCCGTGAGCGGCTCGGCGGCGAGCGCCGCCCCCGAATCCTCCGTGGCCGTGGTCGGTGGCGTGGCATCCATCTGCGGGGTTCCCTGGGGTGGCGTGTCCTTCGCGGCCTCGGCCCGCGACGCGGCGAGCAGGGCTTCGAGTTGGGTCTTTTCGATCCGTTTCATGAGTGGCTGGAAGGCCGCGACCGGCCGGCCCGCGAGCGGCGCCTGCGACTCGTCCCACGAGCGGATCGGCCCGCCCACGAGATCGCCCGCCTGCTCGGCCAGCCCGGGCAGCACCGGCGCCAGGTAG
>JBJTHX010000495.1:0-5986 GCA_046094745.1 Planctomycetia bacterium | reverse complement strand
GGTCAGAACGTGGGCGTTGTCCTGGTAGTTGCTCAGCGGCGAGTCCTCGTATCCGGACTGGGGCGTCGGGGGCCGAGACTGCGCCCGCATCGGAATGCAGTCTTCCGGGTCGAGGAGGGCGGGCAGTGAAAGCCCGCCTGTCACGGTGTCGTGATTCGTCGACAGGCCGCCCCAATTGCTGGAAAGGTTCGTGCTCGTGGTGACGATCATCTGACTGCCGGTGACGGTCGCCACGTACTCGGGCCGGGCGGGCTCGCCTGGATCGCCGACCTGCGGAATGACCACGGGATACACGATGTTGTTTCCCGCCAAGTCCCGTGCGGTTCCGGTCGAGATTTGCTCCGCTCTATAGTCATCGGATGGCGGCCGCGCGGGCAGCATCCTCCCGGTGGGCACGGAGGACACCGTGTCCTGCCAGGACGTGCTGGTCGTGACCGTCGTCAAGTTCGGGGCGACCGCCAGCGTCCCATACGGCACCACGCGATCATACGCAGCCTGCTGGTCCAGGTCCGGCAACAGGTGCAGGAGCCACCCGCCGAACACCTCGCCGCCGCCGCCTTTCATCGCGCCCCAGTAGACCGGCAGGCAGTTCATCCGGTCGTGGAACGACTGCGTGGCCTGCGCGAGTTGCTTGAGATTTGCGGCACACTGGGCCTTGCGGCCCGCCGAGCGCGACTGAAGGATCGCCGGCAACAAGAGGCTGGCCAGGATGCCGACGATGGCGATGACGACCAGCAGTTCGATGAGGGTCACCGCCGACCGTGAACGTCGAGCCATAGGGGAAACCTCCCAACGCATATCGAGACGTCAGAATCTCGCCTTGCCACCTCTATTTTTATCGGTTTTTGGCGGCCATTGCAAGAATGTGCCTCCGCGGGCACGGGTACACGCTGCGGCGGCCCGGCTTTTCATTCCGGCGGTGCCCGGTGCCATTCCCGGCCATCACGCCCCGCCCCCGCCGCATTGTCGCCGGCGTCCGGGGTTCCGGCCTACGGCAGTTCCACCGGCCGCCCGTCGTCGATCCAGGCCAGCCGCTGCCAGATCCCGTAGTACGGCGGCGTCACCGCGGTATCGATCCGGCTCTCGATCTGGTCGTCGATGAACTGCACGTGGCCGTCGCAGAACAGCACGTTCACGCCGCCGGGATGCCGACTGCGGGACGCCGCATGGCCGTCGATCGTGATGTTGAGGCCGCTGTCCCGCCCGCCGTTGCAGGGCAGGTTGAGAGCCCGCCGCCGGTTGCCATCGTTGTTGTTCGGCGAGAACGTCGAACCGACCCGGTTGTGGCAGCCCCAGTCCTCGCGCGACTGCCCTGGCAGCTGGCTGTAGGCGATGGCATTGCCCCGGAGCACGTCGTCGCCGCGGGCGTTCGGGCCCTGGGCCGCCTGCAGCATCTGCATGCCGGCGTGGTTGTACCAGAAGGCCCCGCGACCATCCTTTTCGCTCATGCCGCGCAGATACTCGGCAATCGCGATCGTGTTGGCCGAGCCATCGCGGATCGTCTGCTGGCGGGTGCCGACGCCCAGGCCGAAGACGCCCCGCCGGTCGAACCGCGCGCCGGTCGACGTCCGCTGCCGCAGCGGCAGCATGGCACGGTCCTGGTAGCTGACGTTGTCGGGCGGCAGTTGCCAGGGATCCATCGTCGCGTACGTGCCCGAGGGCTCGCGCTCGGCCCGTTCGAGCGAATCGAACACGCTCGTGCCCGAAAACATCCCCAGGTAGTTGGACTTGGCGAGACGGAGGTTGAACCGGTCGTTGCTGGCCGGCGTGGTCGGTCCCTGCCAGAGTGGCCCGGTCTGGGTATCGGACGGGCAGAGCAGCCCGGTGATCTGCCGGCCGTCGACGGCGGCGTAGCCCGTCTGGTCGTCGCGCGGCAGCGGCACGCGGAACAGCGGTGCCATGAGATCGAAGGCGTAGTCATGCTCGTCGATGTTCGGCAGGAGCAAATGCAGATAGCAAGTCCACTCGTAGAAACCGCCCACGCCGAGGTTCGTCGACCGCCAGGTCGAGGCGGCGAACCCCGGCGGAAACGATTCGGCCGTCGAGGCATACGTGGCCATGCCCACGCCGAGCTGCCGGAGGTTGTTGCGGCACTGCGTCGCCCGCGCCGCCTCCCGGGCGTTCTGCACCGCCGGCATGAGCAGTGCCACGAGGATCGCAATGATCGCGATCACCACGAGCAGCTCCACGAGCGTAAAACCCCCGGCGCGGTCCGGCTGCTGCTGTCGCATGTCCTTCCCTCCTCTGCCGTGCGTGCCCGAACCACGGGCCGCCGCCCGCGACCCCCAAGTATATCGGCCGGCGTCAGGCCAGTTCCCGCAGATACTCGAGCGTGTAGATACCGCTGGCATGCCCGTCGGAAAACCCGATGGCGTAGGCATACTGCCCCACCGGCCGCATGGCCGTGATCGTAAGGGGGGCGGTCTCCGCCGGCGACAGCACCGGCAGGAGGGAGGCCGGCCGGGGGCTGGCCCGCTGCTCGCGACAGGTCGCGCAGGGACAGGCGTCGCGGAGCAGCCGGGGCGTATAGACGGCCCGCCGGCCGTCGCTCCAGGCGATCTCGATCGCACCCGCCTGCCCGCCACCGGTCCGGGTGATGCTCGTGGGAACCAGTCCGCTCATCCGCTCCTCCCCCGCTCGTCGACGATCCGCCGCGCCTTCCCCTCGAACCGCGGCAGGCTGCCCGGCGGCACGGCCCGCACGTCGACCCGCAGGCCGAGCCGCAATTGGAACTCCCGTGCGATCCTGGCCGGGTCGGCGAGGCGGTCCTCGACGGCCACCGCCAGTTCGTCGAGGCCGTCGCCGCCGCGGACGGTGGCCTGGTACTCGACCACCTCCGGGAAGCCGCGGACGATGTCGTCGATCGCGCCGGGAAAGATGTTCACGCCCCGCACGACGAGCATGTCGTCGACGCGGCCGAGGATGCCTCCCTCGAGCCGCACCCAGGGACAGGCACCGGCGGCGACGTCCTCCGCGGCGGCCCACCGCGGCCGCACGAGGTCGCCCGTGCGGTAGCGGATCACGGGCGCGCCCGCGCGGCCGAGCGTGGTGAGCACGAGTTCGGCAAGCTCCCCGGCGGCGGCCGGCCGGCCCGTCTCCGTGGCGAGGAACTCCGGGTGAAACCAGGGCTCGAGCACGTCGAGCCCCGGGCCGCGCAGGTCGCCCACGCCCCACGGGCCCGCCGCGGGGGCGCCGGGGGGGGCGCGCCCCTCCGCAGCCCCGAGGTAGGCGATCCGGCGGCGGACGGACGGGACCGATCCCCCCGGCTCGCCGGCCACGATCACCAGGCGGACCGGCATGCCCGCCGGATCGAGTTTCTCGTCGGCGGCCACCTCGGCGAGATGCAGGGCGTAGCTCGGCGTGGCCACCAGCACCGTGGCCGCGAGGCTGCGGACGAGTTCCAGGCGGCCGCGGGTTGAGAGGCCCCCGCCGGGGATCGCCAGGGCGCCGGACGCGATCACGCCCTCGAAGCCGCTCCAAAAGCCGGCATAGGGCCCGAACGAGGAGGCGACCAGCACGCGGTCGCCCCGCCCCACGCCGCCGCGGGCGAGGATCTCCCGCCAGCACTCCATCCACCATTCCCAGTCGTCGGCGGTATCGAGGACCGGCAGCGGCCGGCCATGGGTGCCGCTCGTCTGGTGGTAGCGGGCGTACCGCTCGACCGGCCAGGTGAGGTTCGCCGGCAGGCCGGCGGCAGCACCCGCCACGAGCTCGTTCTTGAAGGTGAACGGCCAGTCGGCCAGGTCGTCGAGCGTGGCGACTTCGGCGGCCGGCACGCGAGCGAGTTTGTCCGCGTAGAAGCGGTTCTGCGGCAGGATCGTCCGCAGCAGACCTCGCAGCCGGTCGAGCTTGAGGGCGTCGAGTTCGCGGCGCAAGCGGGGTGCGGTGCCGGGCATCTCCCGATTATGGCACGCCCAGGCCGGGGACGCCCTGCGCGGGCGCGTTCTGCACCGGCGGCTGGAGCCCCTGCAGCGGGCTGGGCGCCGGCGGAAACACCGGCCCCTGGTCGAAGGGCCGCGGAGCGGGCAGCGGCTGAGGGACCGCCGGCATCGGCTGGGGAACCGCGGACGGCGCCGGGACCGCGGGCGTGGCGGGTGACGGCAGAGGCACCGCGGCGGCGGCCGGCTGGGCGGCCGGCGGCAGGCTGCCCGCGGCGAGCCGCGCCTGTTCCGCGCGGGCCACGACCACTTCTGGCGGTGTGGCCGCGGCTGGCGCCATGGACAGGTCGACCACCCGCTCGTCGCGGATCTCCCACGGGATCAGGTTCTCGCTCACGAAGTCGAGCGGGAAATACTCGTACCACGGGATCGGGAACGGCTGCCGGACGGTGAGCGTCTCGTAGCCGTCCTTCACCAGGCGGATCTTGCGGGTGCCGTAGTAGACGAAGTCGTGCGACACGGGCGTCGCGCCGACCTGGTAGTCGTCCACGTACACGAGCGCCCCGGGCGGGTCGCTGCGGATCGTCATCCGCCGCTGCACGCAGCCGCAGGCGGCCGCGGCCGCGAGCAAGAGCACGCACAGCGGTCGGGATCCTGGCCTCATGGGCGGGACGATAGGCTGCGGCGCGGGGCGCCGCCAGACCAGCGGATCTTGCCCAATCCGCGTCGGCCGGCGCGTATCGCCCCGCCGCTCCCGGCCGGCTAGACTCGGTTTCTTTGCCGCCCCCCGAGAGCCCTTCGCGTGGCATCCGGCACCACCCTCCACTACTTCGACCGCACGGACATCGGGCGGCGGCGTTCCAACAACCAGGACGCCAAGGCCGTCCTCGAGCCGTGGAACCGCGAACTCTACAAGCGGCGCGGCTGGCTGTTCGTCGTGGCCGATGGGATGGGCGCCCACGCGGCCGGCGAGCGGGCCAGCGCCATCGCGGCCGAGCAGGTGCCGCTGATCTACGAGAAGCTCGCCAATCGGTCCCCGGCCCTGGCCCTGCGGATGGCGATCGAGCAGGCCAATGCCGAGATCCACGCCCGGGGCGAGAGCGCCGCCGACCTCAAGGGCATGGGCACCACCTGCACGGTGCTGGTCATCGTGCCCCGCGGGGCGCTCGTGGGCCACGTGGGCGACAGCCGCGCCTACCGCGTCCGCGCCGGCCGCATCGAGCAACTCTCCCGCGACCACTCGCTGGCCTGGGAACTGCAGGCCATGCACGACACGGGCCAGATCGATCCCGCCATCGATCCCCGCGAGACCCCCAAGAACATCATCACCCGCTCGATGGGGCCCCATCCGCAGGTGCAGGTCGACATGGAGGGCCCGTTCCCGGTGGAGGCCGGGGACGTGTATGTGTTGTGCAGCGACGGGCTCTCCGGCCAGGTGGCCGACGAGGAGATCGGCCTGTTCGCCGGCAGCCTGGCGCCCCGCGAGGCGGCGGCGGCCCTCCTGGGGCTGGCGCTGGTTCGCGGCGCCCCCGACAACGTCACCGTGATCGTCGCCCGCGCCGGCGAGAAGGAGGTTTCCAAGGCGTCGCCGGCCGATCCGCCGTGGCCCCTCACCGACGAGCCCGCGTCCACGGCGCGGCCGCCGATCCCGTGGCGGATGCTGGCGGCTGCGGCGGCGAGCCTGTTCCTGGCGCTCGTCGCCTATGGGCGGTACGTGAACCTCGGCCCTGACGATGCCAACGGGCTCGCGGGGGCCGTGTTGCTCGCCGTGGCCGGCTTCGCGGTGCTCGCCTTCCTGACGACGCTCCTGTTCGCCTTCCTCGGCTTCCGGGCCCCGGCGGACCCGGGCCGGCGGATGCTGCCCGTGGGGACGCGGCTCGGCGAGGGCCCGTATCGCAACCACGACTGCCGACCCAGAGCGGCGCTCGTGGAGGGCGTCGTCGCCAGCGTCGAGACGGCCGCGGAGGGAACCGAGGGCCCGGTGCGCCACCGCGCCGAGGAGGCATCGCGACGGGCCCGGACCCTGGCGGCCGCCTGCGGCTGCGTGCAGCGGCGGATGACGATCCGCAGCGACCCGCCCGGGGCGCTCGTGTACGTGGACGACTACC
>JBJTHX010000494.1:0-2836 GCA_046094745.1 Planctomycetia bacterium | reverse complement strand
CCAACCCCGACGAAATCGACCCGAAAAAACGGGCGGTGGCGGCCCGCTCTGGCCCGGCGGCCGGTCGGGGCGTCAGGGCCTGGCGGGGGCATCCCGGAGGAACACCGACGCCCCCTTCTTGTTGCCGACGACCACGTCGGCACGGCCGTCGCCGTCGACGTCGCCCACGGCGATCTGGGTGCCCACGCCCGAGGCGGCGTCGATCCGGTGGGGCACGAACCGCACCCCGGCGGCCGGGTCCCCCTTCGCGTCCGTCCGCCGCTGCAGTTGGAACCAGTAGAGGACGGCCGCCCCGCCGGGGTCGGGGTCGCCCTGGGGCCCGTGTGCCCAGTACCGCTTGCCGGTGACGATGTCCTTCAGGCCGTCGCCGTCGATGTCGGCGACCTCGACCGCGTGGAGTTGGGAGAACTGGACGCCGGCGAGCGACTCCTCCGCCTTGGCCGGCAGGATGGGGTGCTCCACGAAGTCGATCGCCCCGTCGCGCCGCACCTGCTCGTACCAGGAGAGCCCGTAGCCATGGCCCGCCAGGCTCGTGATCACGTCGCCGTCGCCGTCGCCATCGACGTCGTACACGTGGATCTGCGCGCCGCCCTGGCCACCGAAGGCGTGGGGCTGTTTGGCCCACGGGCCGCGGCCGTCGGCCGGCTGTCGCCACCAACCCCCGAGCATGAGCAGGTCGCGGCGGCCGTCGCCGTCGACGTCGCCGACGCCAAGGCCGTGCTGGTACTGGCCCCACGTCTCGGGCTCGGAGCAGGGATGAAACGTCCAGCGGTCGGTGGCCGTCGCCGTGTTCGGCGTCGCGAACCCGAGCACGCCGCCGGTGTGGAACACGAGTTCCGGCTTCCCGTCGCCGGTCACGTCGACGAAGGCCGGCGACTCGTTGTCGACGACCGGGTGGGCGAGATGCCTGGCCCACGCCGCGCCCGCGGCAAGCCCGTCCCGCCCCGGATTGCGGAACCAGTAAACCGCCTTGCCCGGCCACTCGTTGACGGCCACGTCGAGCCAGCCGTCGGCGTCGATGTCGCCGAGGGCCGTCATGAAGTTGTCGGAGTACTTGTGCGGGTCGAAGACCTGGGCCGGGTAGATGGGATGGCGAACGCGGAACTCCGGGCCGGCATACCAGAACGGCCCGTAGACCACGTCGGCCTTGCCGTCCTTGTCGATGTCGCCGATGGCCACGGCCTCCGCATGGAAGTCGCCGGTGAGCGCGATCCGACGGAAGGCGACCGGTTCGGCCGCGGCAGCCGCCGCGGTGGTGATGACGAGAAGCGTCGCACAGGCGAAGCGGGGCACGGCGGGCACTCCAGGAGGCGGTTCGCGGCAGTATAGGCCCCGGCGAAGTGGGTGAAGCGGGCAACCCGCCCGAACACAAACTGACCTTCCTGCGGCCCTGCAGCGCCGCCTATAGGTGCCGACTCGCCGTTCGCCCCGGAGCCCGCCACCGCATGACGCGACTGCCCGCTTGCTTCGACTCCATCCTCGCGCTCCCGATGCCGGTGCTGGCGCTGTTGCTGCTGGCCTACTGGGGATGCTTCGCCTGGGTGGTGCATCGGCACCTCGTGCCCTGGATCGCGGGCCGCGAGGGGAAGCGGCTCGGCAGGCTCGAGGCGGAGGTGCCGGCGCAGATCGGCCTCGCCTTCGGCCTGCTGATCTCGTTCATCGCCATTCCCGTCTGGGAGCAGCACAGCCTGGCCGAGGAGGCGGCCCGCACCGAGGCGGCCGCCTACCGCGAGATGGCGGAGGCGATCGAGGATGAATCGACCCCCGAGGCGGTGTCGCTGCAGGCGGCGCTTGCCACCGCGGTCGGCTTCCTCGTCGACGAGGAATGGCCGCAACTCGCCCACCTGCTCACGCCCCGCATCGCCGCCCAGCCGCTCCGCGACCTGCGGGTGGCAATCCACGCGCTGCCCGAGGGGGCGTTCCACACCGAACTCCACGAACTCTACCGGCAGGCCGCGACGGCCCGGGAGACACGGCTGCGGATCGCGGCCACCCGGCCGCCGCCGGCCCGCTGGGGAATCGTGGGCGTGCTCGCGATCCTCACGCTCCTGGGTGTCGGGCTGATCCACGCCGACTCCCGCCGGGCCCGCCGGTTGGCGCTGGGCATGGTGGCCGTCGGCATCAGCTGCTGCTTCGTGATCCTCTTCGCCTACACGCGGCCGTACCTCGGCCAGTTCGCGATCCGCCCGCTCGACCTGAAGGTGCTGGCGACCGACCTCGCCCCGCACGCGGAGCGGGAGGCGGCCCGGGTCGCCGCGAATCCCGCGCCGCGGTTCGAGGCCGGTCAGCGGCCGTCCACGCTGAAGCGGTAGATGCAGGTCTGCGTGTACGCCTGCCCGGGCCGGATGATGATCGACGGAAACTCCGGCCGATTCACCGAGTTGGGCAGGTGGGCCGTCTCGAGACACAGCCCGGCGTGCCTGCCGTAGGGCTGGCGGTTCTTGCCCACGAGGGAGCCGTCGAGGTGGTTGCCCGTGTAGAGCACGACGGCGGGCTCGGTGGTCAGCACCTCCATCACCCGCCCGCTTCGCGGCTCCACGTGCCGGGCTACCCGGACGAGGCCCGGCTGCGGCCGCTCCACCACGTAGGCCACGTCGTAGCCGTCGGCGGTCGGCGTGTCGGGCTTCACGTCCGCCCCGATCGCCTTGGCCGTGCGGACGTCGTAGGCCGTGGCCGCGACGGGCACGTTCGCACCGGTCGGCATACCGCGGTCGTCGATCACGGGGCGGGATGCGGCCGCCAGTTCCAGCACGTGCCCCAGCACGTCGCCGCGGCCGGCGCCGGCGAGGTTGAAGTAGCCGTGGTGCGTGAGGCTCAACGGCGTCGGTCGATCGGC
>JBJTHX010000493.1:0-6353 GCA_046094745.1 Planctomycetia bacterium | reverse complement strand
CCCCTTTCCCGGCGCGATGCCGCGAAGACCCTCGGCGCGGCCGCGATCGCTGCCGCCGGCATGCGTTCGGTCCATGGTCAATCGCCGTCGAGCGACGTGATCCGCGTCGGACTCATCGGCGCAGGGGGTCGGGGCACGGGGGCCATGATGCAGGCCCTCGACGTGCCGGGGTCCAACGTGAAACTCACGGCGATCGCCGACGTGTTCGACCGGTCGATCGCCAATGCCGTCAAACAGGCTGAGTCCAAGCAGGACAAGTTCGACTGCCCGGACGACCGCCGCTTTCTGGGGCTCGACGCCTATCGAAAGGTCCTCGATCACTGTGATCTGGTGGTCCTCGCCTCGCCGCCGGCGTTCCGGCCGTTCCACTTCGCAGAGGCGGTCAAGGCGGGCAAGCACGTGTTCATGGAGAAGCCGGTATGCGTCGATGCAGCCGGCGCCCGGATGGTCCTCGCTGCGGCGAGGCAGGCCGACGAAAAGAAACTGAAGGTCGTGGTCGGCCTGCAGCGGCATTACGAGGACAAGTATCGCCAGACGCTCGCCCGCGTCCGCGACGGGCTGGCCGGCGACCTCGTCTCGGGGGTGATCTACTGGAACGGGGACCGTCCCTGGTTCAAGAATCGCCAGCCCGGCATGAGCGAATTGCAGTATCAACTCTACAACTGGGGCCACTTCAACTGGCTCTCCGGCGACCACATCGTCGAGCAGCACGTCCACAACATCGACGTCGCCAACTGGTTCCTCGGCAAGCTGCCGGTGACAGCCTACGGGTTCGGCGGCCTCCAGAACCGCAAGCCGGACCAGCCGACGCAGATCTACGATCACCATGCCGTGACCTTCGCCTATCCGGGCGGCGTGAAGATCGCCAGCCAGTGCCGCCAGTTCCCCGGGGGCGAGAACCGCGTCGGCGAGGAGTTCGCCGGCACCAAGGGCATCGTGCGGATCGGCGAGATCACCGACCATGCTGGGAAGGTGCTCTGGAAATACGACGGCAAGAATCCGAACCCCTACCAGGTGGAGCACGACGAACTGCAGGACGCGATCCGCAACGACAAGCCGCTCAACGACGCCTGGCATGGCGCGACGTCGAGTTTCACCGCCGTGCTCGGCCGCTACGCTACCTACAGCGGCAAGCAGATGGCCTACGACAAGGTGCTGGCACTCGACGACCGGCTGGTGCCGGCTGATCTCGCCTGGGATGGTCCGGCTCCGGTGCAGCCCGGCGCCGACGGTCAATATCCGATTCCCATGCCGGCCACCTTCAAGATGCCCACCGAGAGCAAGGAGCCCATCTCTTGATCGTCGGCGTTCCCAAGGAAACCAAGCACGACGAGTACCGCGTGGCCCTGCTCCCCGTGGGAGTCGAGGAGCTGGTCCGTGGCGGGCACACCGTGCTCGTGGAGCATGGTGCCGGCTCCGGCTCCGGTCTGCCCGACGAGGCCTACGCTGCCTGCGGTGCCACGCTCGTCGACACGCCGGCCGAGGTGTTTGGCCGGGCCGACCTCGTCGTCAAGGTGAAGGAGCCGCAGCGGCCGGAACTCGCGCTCATCCGGCGGGGCCAGGCGGTGTTCACGTACTTCCACTTCGCGGCGGACCGAGGGCTGACGGAAGGCTTCCTCGCCACCGGCGGCACGGCCGTGGCCTACGAGACGCTCCGCGACGAGCGGGGCCGGCTGCCGCTGCTCATCCCGATGAGCGAGGTCGCCGGCCGGATGAGCATCCAAGAGGGGGCGAAGTACCTCGAACGGCCGCAGATGGGCCGGGGCATCCTGCTCGGTGGCGTGCCCGGCGTGGCGCCCGCCAACGTGCTCGTCCTCGGCGCCGGCTCCGTCGGGGCCAATGCCGCGAAGGTGGCCGCGGGCTTCGGTGCCAACATCGCGCTCCTCGACACCAACCTCGAGCGGCTGCGGTATCTCGACGACGTGACGCCACCCAACATCGACTGCCTCTATTCCGACCGGCATACGATCCGCGAGCGGCTCGGCTGGGCCGACCTGGTGATCGGCAGCATCCTGATCCCGGGCGCGCGGGCGCCGCACCTGGTGGAGCGGGACGACCTCAAGCTCATGAAGCCGGGGTCCGTGATCATCGACGTGGCCATCGACCAGGGGGGCTGCGTCGCCACGAGCCGGCCCACGACGCACGCCGACCCGACCTACGTGGTGGACGACGTGGTGCACTACTGCGTCACGAACATGCCCGGCGCGGTGGGCCGCACGAGCACCTACGCGCTGTGCAATGCCACGCTGCCCTACGTGATGCAACTCGCCGCGGAGGGGGTCGAGGGGGCGGCCGCCCACAGCGCCGCAATCCGCTCGGCGATCAACGTCCACTGCGGTCGGCTCGTGCAGCCGGCGGTGGCCGCGGCGTTCGGCCTGCCCTGCGACAAGCTCGCCGCGTGAGCCGCCGATGATTCCCTCCTCCCTGCGGTGGACCGGGGACGCGGCCGGCCGGCTCGAGATCCTCGATCAAACGCTGCTGCCGGGACGGCTGTCCTGGGTCGCTTGTGCCGACATCGACTCGGTGGTGGAGGCAATCAAGAGCCTTCGGGTCCGCGGCGCTCCGGCCATCGGCATCGCCGGCGGCTACGGCCTCGTCGTCGCGGCTGGCGAGGCGGTGCGGGAACACCTCCCGCCCGATGCCGCGAGGGCCCACGTGCTCGCCCGCGGCGAATTGCTCGCCACGGCCCGCCCGACGGCCGTGAACCTCCGCTGGGCGGTGGCCCGTTGCCTGGCGGTGCTCGACGCGCTCCCCGCATCCGCGTCTCCCGCCGCCCTGGCCGCGGCCCTGCTGGCGGAGGCCCGGGAGATCCACGAGGAGGACCGCCGGCTGTGCGCGGCGAGCGGCCGCCACGGCGCACCGCTGCTGCCGGACGGCGGCGTGCTCACGCACTGCAACACCGGGGCGCTCGCCACCGGCGGCGACGGTACGGCCCTGGCGGTGATCACGACGGCCTGGGAGCAGGGGCGGAAGCTCGAGGTGTTCGCCGACGAGACGCGGCCGCTCTTCCAGGGAGCCCGACTCACGGCCTGGGAACTCGTCGAGCGGGGCATCCCCGTGACGGTGCTCGTGGACGCCGCAGCCGGCCACCTGCTCGCGACCGGCCGCATCGGGGCCTGCATCGTGGGCGCCGACCGGATCACGGCCCGCGGTGACGTGGCCAACAAGATCGGCACCTACGCCCTGGCGGTCCTGGCCGCTGCCCACGCCGTGCCCTTTTACGTGGCGGCTCCGTCGAGCACGTTCGACCTCGCCCTCGACGACGGGGCGGACATCCCGATCGAGGAACGGGCGGCCGACGAGGTGCTCGCCCCGCTCGGCGTGCGGGCGGCCCCGGCCGGGGCCCGGGCCTTCAACCCGGCCTTCGACGTGACCCCCGCCCGCCTCGTCCGCGGCATCGTCACCGAGCGGGGCGTGATCGCCCCCGTGACCCCCGAAACCATCCGCGCGGTCCTGCGGTCACAGACGTAGCGGCGCCAAGCCGGGAGTGAGGGGTTGCCCATGCCCCGAGGGCCGGCGTACGCCGCCAAGCGCAGCCACGGGCACCGATCCGCTGCAGGCGGATTGGTCGGCGAAGCGTAGGCGGCATCCGAGTGAGCGAAGGGCTGGAGGCCCGCAGCGAACGTCCGGCGACGGGGCGTGGGCAACCCCGAACGGCCCCTCCGAATCCAGGTAGAATCACCGCATGCCCACGCCCCCGTCCCGCAGCCGCCGCACGACCGCGGGCCGCCCCCCGAACCAGGCCCTGATCCCGCGGGTGGTGATCGTCGGCCGGCCGAACGTCGGCAAGTCCACGCTCTTCAACTGGCTCGTCGAGAAGCGGATCGCGATCGAGGATCCGACGGCCGGTGTGACCCGCGACCGGCTCGTGCAACGGACCACGCTCGACGGCCGCGTGGTCGACCTCGTCGACACCGGCGGCATGGGCTTCGACGACCCCGACGGCCTGACGGCGAAGATCGACGCCCAGATCGAGGCGGGGCTGGGCAACGCCGCGGTGATCCTCCTCGTGGTCGACGTCCGCGCGGGCCTCGTGGCCGCCGACGCGGAGGTGGCCCGGCGGGTCCGCCGTTCCGGTGCGGCCGTGCTGCTGGTGGCCAACAAGGCGGACGACGCCAAGTTCGACCCGGAGGCTCACGACTTTGATTCGCTGGGCTTCGGCATGCCGCTGGTCGTCAGCGCACGGCAGCGCCGCAACCGTGACGGCCTCGTGGAGGCCATCCTGGAACGGCTGCCGGAGCCGTGGCCCGACGAGCCCGATTCCGTCGACCTGCCGGAGATGCAGCTTGCGATCGTCGGCCGCCGCAACGTGGGCAAAAGCACGTTCGTCAATGCACTCGCCAGGGAGGAGCGGGTGATCACCAGCCCCGTCGCCGGCACCACCCGCGACAGCGTGGACGTGCGGTTCGAGGTCGACGGCCACGCGTTCCTGGCGATCGACACGCCGGGCCTGCGGCGGACGAAGAGCCGGACCACCGACCTCGACTTCTACTCCACTCACCGGGCCCAGCGGAGCATCCGTCGGGCCGACGTCGTACTGCTCTTCTTCGACGCCGAGGAGCCCGTCGGCAAGGTCGACAAGCAGCTCGCCGAGACGATCACCGAGGAGGCGAAGCCGGTGGTGTTCGTGGTCAACAAGTGGGATCTGTACGCCGCCGACGTGAAGCGCACGGAGTGGGTGCAGTACCTCCGCGACGAGTTCCGGATGATGCCCTGGGCCCCGATCGCGTTCACGACGGCGAAGTCAGGCCGCAACGTCAAGGCGGTGATCGACGTCGCCCAGCGGCTCTTCCGCCAGAGCCGCACCCGGGTGCCCACGGCCCGGCTCAACGCGGTGCTCCGCGGCGCGGTGGAAGCCAACCAGCCGCCGGCCGACACGCGTGGCCGCCCGGTGCGGCTCTACTACGCCACACAGGTGGAGGCGGCGCCCCCCACCGTCGTGATCTCCACGAGCGCCCCGCGGAGCGTGTCGGAGCCCTACAAGCGGTATCTGCTCAACACGTTCCGCGAGGCCCTGCCCTTCCACGAGGTGCCCATCCGCCTGCTGCTGCGCGGCAAGTCGGCCCCCGCGAAGCCCGAGGGCGGCTGATCACGCGCCGCACAGCGCCCGGACGGCCGCGACCTGCCCGGCGGTGAACGGCACGGGGCCGGCGAGCAGGTCCGGGTCGGCCGTCTCCTCGGGGACGAGGGCCGCGACGATGCGGCCGGCGAGTTCACCGATGCCCGCGCCCGTGGCGGCCGACGTCCGCACAGCGTCCGGCGGAAACCAGGAGCCCTGCGGGCCGCGGTCGCACTTCGACAGCACGAGCAGTTCTCGCGGCCTCGGGCGTGGGAGGTCCCCGGCAGCATCGTCCGGGATGACCCGGAGGACGAGGTCCGCGGCTCCGGCGGCGGCTGCCGCCCGGGCGATGCCGGCGGCCTCGACAGGCCCTGCGGGCCGCGCCTCGTCGCGGTCGCCCGCCGTGTCGACGAGGTCGACCTCCCAGCCACCGAGCACGATCCGGGTCTCCAGCACGTCACGCGTCGTGCCGGGCTCGGCCGAGACGAGGGCCCGCGTGTGGCCGGCGAGCGCGTTGACGAGGCTGCTCTTGCCGGCGTTGACCCGCCCCGCGACGACCACCCGCCAGGGCCGCGTTAGCCGCAGCCCGACTCGGGCGGCCCGCAGCAACCGCTCGGCGGCGGCCCGGGCCGCCGCGGTGTCGCCGGCCGCGGTGAGTCGCGTGATCCGCGCCAGTTCAGCATCGAGGGCGCCCCCCAGTTGCCGGCAGAGGATCTGCGCCGCCCGTGGCCCGCCGACGACCCCCAGCGCCTCGCGGGCCGCGACGGCGATCTCACCCGCGTCGCCATCGACCGTCGCCAGCCACTCGCTGCAGGGAGTCTCCCTGGCACCGCGGGCCACGAGTCCCGCGACGATCGCGGCCGGCGCGGCCACGCCACCGTGGCAGTGCACCTCGATCCGATCCCCGGCCCGCCGCACGACGACGACCTCCTCGCCGCCGGTGCCGCCCCAACGGCCGAAGGTGATCGCTCCATCCGACCGCGCGGCGACCGGCCGTCCACCCCGCGGCGCGAACATCCCATCCACGATCCGCGCAGCTCCCGCCCCCCCGACACCCACGACCGCCAGCGCCCCGCGGCCCGGCGGCGTGAGGATCGACACCAGCGAACCACCCTCGCCGGGCTGGACGCGCCGCGGATCGCTGCTAGAAAGCGGCTGCACTGGTGCTTCGCCTCGCTCGGAGAGGAAACATGGCCGACTGGCTCGAACCCGGCTCCCTGGCTCCGGACTTCACGCTCACTGCCCACGACGGGAAGAAGGTGAAACTCTCCTCGTTCCGCGGCCGGCCCGTGGT
>JBJTHX010000492.1:0-2507 GCA_046094745.1 Planctomycetia bacterium | reverse complement strand
GGCCGGCCCAGTTCCGCACGAGGATGCCGTCGGGCTCCTGCTTCGCGAGCAACTGGAAGATGCCCATCTCGTCGGGCTTCTGGATCCGCGGCGTGGCGAGGAGGAGCGTCGCCCGGGCGGCGCGGGCGGCGGCCACGGCCTCGCGGTACTGCCGGATGTCGGCGAAGTCGGCGGCGAGGCTCTGCTCGCCGAGTTCGAGGGCGGCCTGCAACTGCGCGAGCGAGCGGACGAGGACGTGGAGCGTGGGCAGGGTGCCGCGGGCGGGAGCCGCGGAGGGGGACGATTCGGCCTGTGAGGCGTGGCGGGGTTCGCGCGTCGGCGAAGCGGCCGGCGCACGCCGGGGCACCCCGGCGACGGCGGCGGCGTCGAGGGCGGCGACGAGGTCGTGCCGGAGTCTTCCCAGCAGGCTGAAGGGGAGCATCGGCCGGCCCTGGATGTCGGCCGCGAGAGCGCCGAGTTCGTAGGCGGTGCCACCGAGGCGGCCGAGCTGGTCGCGGAGCGTGGCTTCGTCGAGCGGATGCTTCGTGGCGGTTCGGGCCGGCTCGGCCGACGCGACCTCGCACACCACTCCTAGCGCTGTGCGGGCCGCGACGCGGACGGGCTCGCCCTCGGCGGCCACGACGTGCAGATCGACGGGCTGCCGCCGTAGCGGCGCGTCGGCGGTGAACGTCTTTCGCAGCCGGGCCGTGAGCTGCGGGTCGTCCGTCTTCCAGGCGGCCTGGCCCGGCTGGATCGCGTCCAGGTCGAGGGCGTCCCGGCCGAAGGCGAGCTCGACGCGGCCCGTCGTCACGGGTTCCAGGAGCGACTGCCCCGCCTGAAACACCTCGTAGATCCGGCCGCCGATGGCGTCGTCGCTGGTCGCGCCCGTGGCGAAGGCCACGCCGTCGCCCCGCTTCACGCCGCCGGCGAGGCCGGGGGCGAGTTCGATCGCCACGCGGCCCCGTCGCACCTCCGCCACCGTCCCGAGCCGCACACCCCGCTTCGCGCTCGAGTCGGCCGGCACGAGCATCTTGTGGTCGCAGCCGTGCAGCCAGCCCGGCGAGAAGCCGCGGGAGAAGGAAAGTTCCATCTCCTCGACCTCGCGGGGCGTGAAGGCGACCGGGCGGCCCGCGACGGCGGAGTCGATCGCGACCCGGTAGTGCCGGGTGATGTTGGCGACGTATTCGGGCGTCTTCAGCCGGCCCTCGATCTTGAGCGCGGCCACGCCCGCGGCGACGAGATCGGGCACGAGCGCGTAGGCGGCGAGATCCTGCGGTGAGAGCAGGTATTTCTGGATCCCGAGGTCGACGTCCTTGCCGTCGCAGACGAGGTCGTAGGGGAGCCGGCAGGCCTGGGCGCACTGCCCGCGGTTGGCGCTGCGGCCGCCCAGCGACTCGCTCGTCAGGCACTGGCCCGAGTAGGCCACGCAGAGCGCGCCGTGCACGAACACCTCGAGCGGCAGCGCCGTCTGCCGGCGGATCGCGCGAATCTCGTCGAGCGAGAGTTCGCGGGCCACGACCACCCGCTCGATCCCGAGTTCCTCGGCCAGGGCGATCGTCTCCGCGCTCGTGAGCGTCATCTGCGTGGAGGCGTGCAGCGGCAGGGCGGGCACGATCTCCCGCAGTCGCCGGGCGGCGCCCACGTCCTGCACGAGCGCCGCGTCCACGCCCGCATCGGCACAGGCCCGGGCCACCCGCTCGAACCCGGCCAGTTCGGCCGAGAAGACGAGCGTGTTCAGGGCCGCATAGCCCTTGAGCCCGCGGCGGTGGAGCGTGGCCATGAGCCGCGGCAGGTCGGCGAGCGGGAAGTTGGCCGCCCGGGCCCGGGCGTTGAACCCGGCGTCGAGGCCGAAGTAGACGGCGTCGGCACCATTCTCGATCGCCGCGCGGACGCAGTCCCAATCGCCGGCGGGCGCGAGGAGTTCCGGGCCGCTATTCGTCGTTGCCACGGAGTTTTGCCAGGACCGTGTAGTCCTCGAGGGTCGTGGTGTCGCCCACGGTCTCCTTGCCGGCCGCGATGTCGCGGAGCAGCCGCCGCATGATCTTGCCGCTGCGGGTCTTGGGGAGGGCGCTGGTGAAGTGGATGTCGTCCGGGGCCGCCAGGGCGCCGATCTGCTGGCGGACGTGCTTCCGCAGGGCGTCCTTGAGGGCGTCGTCGGGCTCGCCGCCGCGGAGCGTGACGAACACGGCCACGGCCTCCCCCTTCACGTCGTGCGGCCGGCCCACGGCCGCCGCCTCGGCCACGCTTGGATGGCTCACCAGGGCGCTCTCGATCTCGATCGTGGAGAGCCGGTGGCCGGCGACGTTGAGCACGTCGTCGATCCGCCCCATGATCCAGTAGTAGCCGTCGGCATCCTGCCGGGCGTTGTCGCCGGCGAGGTATTTTCCGGCGACCTTGGACCAATACGTCACCTACGGCCCGCTCGCCGCGGGCGCGAGCATCCTCATCTACGAGGGCGCGCCCAACGCCCCGCACGAGGGCCGGTTCTGGGAGATCATCGAGCAGGAGAAGCCGACGATCTTCTACAC
>JBJTHX010000491.1:0-2518 GCA_046094745.1 Planctomycetia bacterium | reverse complement strand
GTGCAAAAGCACGTTGACGCCCGACTGCTTCAACCCGTCGTAGAGGAGTTGGCTTTGGTTGATCGGTACCAGGGGGTCCTTGTCGCCGTGCACGATCAGGAATGCCGGGTCGTCGTGGCTCACGTAGGTTACGGGATTCGCGCGGGCGGCCTTGTCCTTGTTTTCCGCCACTGCGCCGCCGATGAGTTTGGCCTCGGGCGAAGTCGCCGTCGCATGTCGCTCGTAACCGGGCGTGGTGACGAACACCGTGAAATCGGTCGGTCCGAAATAGTCGCACACCGCCTGCACGCGGCTCGACTGCTCCAGATGCGGACCGACATCGAACGCCTTCACGTCGCCGCTGGTGCCGACGAGGGCGGCGAGATGGCCCCCGGCGGAACTGCCCCACACGCCGAACCGCTGCGGATCAAGCCGGTAGTCCTCCGCGTGCGCCCGCAGCCAGCGGATGGCGGCCTTGCAGTCCTCGATCTGCGCCGGAAACACGGCGTGGCCGCTGAGGCGATAGTTGATGCTCGCCACCGCGTAGCCGCGTTCGGTGAAGCCGTTACGCAACGGCGGGCAGCCCTCCTTGCTGCCGTTCTGCCAGCCGCCGCCGTGAATCCAGATGATCAACGGCAACGGTCCGTCCGATTTCTCCGGCAGGAACAAATCGAGCTTCTGCCGCTCGTGCCCGTCGGTGACGTAGGCGAGGTCGCGGTGGGCGGTCACGCCCGGCGGAACGCGGGCCGCGGGACCGCCGCCACCGGGACCTGGCTGGGCGACGGCGGGCGCGGTGAAGATCACCGTGGCGCTGATCGCGAGCAGCGAAGCACCGAGACGAATGCCCCTTGGGGACTGTACCCGCAGCGGACCGGCCCCTTTTGGCATGCTCATGGTCTGGGTGTGGTCAGAGAAGGGGGAGAGGTCGGCGCAGGCCCGTCGGGCCAGAATCAAAACGGTCGGCCAGCGGAAAAGTTGCGGGCCGGCCCGTCGCGGTCAGCCGGCGGACGGAAACTCGACGCCGGCGTAGATCTCCGCGACCGGCACCGCGATGCCGAGCGACTCGAAGTCGACTGAGCCCGCGAGGTCGGTGACCGCGGTCAGCAGCCAGGAGCCGGGGTCGCCCGCCGTCTGTCGCCGATACCGCTCCACCGAGACGCGGTCCTGGGCCAGGACGAGAAATTCCTCGACGCTCGGCAGTTGGCGGTAATGGCCGAACTTCACGCCCCGACCATACTTTTCGGTGGAGTCGGAGAGCACCTCCGCCAGCACGAGCGGGTTGACGGCCGAATAATGCAACCCGTCCTCGAACACGGGTTTTCCACAGAAGACCACGACGTCGGGGTAGGTGTAGAGCCCCGTGGCGTCCACCTTCACTCTCTGGTCGCTCGTCAGCACGGTGCAGCCCCGGCTGGCGAGGCGGTTACCCAGCGCACGGGCCAGGTTGTCCTTGACGAGATTGTGCCAGTACGAGCCGCCGCTCATGGCGAACATCTCGCCATCGAAAAACTCGTGCCGCCCCTCGCTCGCCACCTCGATGGCGAGGTATTCCGCGGGGGTCAGCCGTCGCTTCTCGGCGGTGGACATGGGGGAAAGGATATACGGGGGTATAGGTTGCCGTCAACGCCCTGCAGCTTGGCATGCAGGAATATTCCTCCGGACCGCGGCGAACTATTTCACAGCGTCGGAAGAGTCCAGAGTATCAGCCGAACTGAAACCCAAACGCGGAGAACATCATGCGTGCGTCAAAAACATCGTACGGCCCACAGTTCGTCATTGTGGCCGCCGCCTGCCTGTGTCTCCCGGCGACGGGTCGCGCCGATGTGTTGCCCTTCGAACTGGAAATCAATGTCGGCGAGTTGGTCATCGAGGAGAGGGAAAGGAGCTCGGCCCCGCAGGGAGGTCGTCGATGTCGTCACGCTGCGGCAGGGAGCCAAGGTAATCCTGGGACTGGCAGAGGCCGAAGATGAGACGGTCGTCTTCGTGGTGGGCAAGAAGGCGGTGCCGGCGAAGTAGCCGGCGGGCCACGCTGAAACGGAAGGGCGAGTTCGG
Source organism: Planctomycetia bacterium (assembly GCA_046094745.1). Taxonomy (GTDB): domain Bacteria; phylum Planctomycetota; class Planctomycetia; order Pirellulales; family UBA1268; genus QWPN01. The sequence goes on along the minus strand of JBJTHX010000491.1, from coordinate 487 downwards.
ATGGCGATGAGCAGCCAGTCGACGGCATTGCCGCTGCGGGCCGAGTTCGCTGCGCATCCGGCGGCGGCCTTGGCCGCGGCCACGGTTGGAACGGTTCAGAGGCTTCGGACGTCGATCACCGGCAGGTCGTCAGGCGACGCCTGGATCGCGTCGCGGTCGCCATGCACCTGCACGAGCTCGGCCCAGCTGGGCGGCGGCCCCCGGGCCGGCACAAGCGGAGGCGGCTCGAGCGGTTCACCGAGATACGTGAGGATCTTCCGGATCGGGGCTGGGTCGGTGATGAAGGCGATGAGCCGGATGTTGCCACCACAGGCAGGGCACGCGAGCGGGAAGTCTTCGGCGATCTTGGCCATGAGCTTGGCCCACGAGATTCGGGAGGTGTCGTGGGAGCGGGGCTGGGCGTGGCTCCGGGCACCCTCACCCCGGCCCTCTCCCAGAGGGAGAGGGAGGAAATGGACGCGGCCCTGATCTCGCTGCGAGTGTACGA
>JBJTHX010000490.1:0-2545 GCA_046094745.1 Planctomycetia bacterium | reverse complement strand
CGACCGCTGGCGGTCGAGGAAGGTCGGGCCCGCCTCCAGGAGCAGCGTGTCGCCCGGCTCGAGCGCAATGTCGCCGATCTTCATCTGCAGCCGCTCGCCGTTGCGGGCCACGGCGATGACGACGGCGCCGTAGGTCGAGCGGAACCGGCCTTCGCGGATCGTGCGGCCCACCAGCGGACAGGTGTTCGACACCACCGCCTCCACCAGCCGCCGCTCGCTCCGCGGATCGACGAGCTTGAAGACCTGGTCGGTGGCGGGCCGCAGGCCGCGGATCTTCTGCAGTTCCACGACCGAGTCGATCACGCCCACGAACACGAGCCGGTCGCCCGCTTCGAGCCGCTCCGTCGGCTCGACGGCCGCCAGCACGTGGCCCCCGCGGTCGATCTCCATGAGGAACAGGTTGTCGAGGTGCCGCAGGCCCGCCTCCTCGATCGACCGGCCCACGAGCGGGCTGCCGGGCTCGACGAGCATCTCCAGCGAGTACTGCCGCGGGTCGTCGCCGCGGCTGACGGCCGGCCGGCGGTCCTTGAGCAGCCCGCGGCTGGCGAGCGGCAGGTAGACGAAGCCGACGGCGAGGAGGATGAGGCCGAGCGGCGTGATGTCGAACATTTCCAGGGGCGTGCCGCGCTTGTCCTCCACGAGGCCGCTGACGACGACGTTCGTGCTCGTGCCGATGAGCGTGCACAACCCACCGAGCACGACCGCACAGTTCATCGGCATGAGCAGCTTGGAGACCGAGAGCTTGTGCTTCCGCGCCCAGTCGCGGATCGCCGGGACCATGAGGGCCACGACGGGCGTGTTGTTCATGAAGGCGGACAGGAAGCCGGGGCCGACCATCGTGCGGAACTGGGCGGCGGCGAGGGAGCGGGGCCGGCCGAGCGCCCGGTCGACCAGGGCCGCCAGCGCCCCGGTCCGCTCCACCGCCGCGGCCACGACGAACAGGGCGGCCACCGTGATCATGCCCTCGTTGCCCATGCCCTTGAGGGCCTCGGTCGGCGTGATCACGCCCGCGGCCAGGAGCAGCACGACCCCGCCGATCATCACCATGTCGGGGGCCCGCTGCCCGAAGAGCAGCAGGCACAGCGTCACGAGCACGACCAGGCCGGTGAAGGCCGCCTGCCAGTCGGCCCGCAGGGCGTCGAGGAGCGGGAGAAGGTCCATGTGGGGCTCGGGCCGCGGGCGTGGCGGCGGCCATGCTCCAGCGGACTGGCAATTTCCCCGCGCGGCCCTGGCGGCCGCAAGGGCAAAAAAGCACCGCGCGTGACGCGGCCGCGGGCGGCGTGCTAGCCTCCCGGCGGCGTTCCGCCGGCGCCGCGTGCGCGGCGTTCGCCGCGAGGGACGACCGCTGCATGACCCACGATCCGACCGTGCCACCGCAGGAGCGATTCTCGGCCTACTATGCCGACCGGCCGCCATGGGACATCGGCCGGCCGCAGTCGGCCATCGTGGCGGCGGCCGACCGGATCCGGGGCCGCGTGATCGATCTCGGCTGCGGCACGGGCGACCTGGCGATCTGGCTCGCCGGCCTGGGCTGCACCTTGACCGGCGTCGACTTTCTCGCCGCGCCGCTCGCACAGGCCCGGGCCAAGGCGGCGGCCCGGGGTGTGGCGGTCAACTTCCTGCAGATGGATGCGTTGGCGGTGGGATCGATCCCGGAGCGGTTCGACGTGGCGGTCGACTGCGGCCTGTTCCACACCTTCGAAGACGCGGGGCGGGCGGCCTACGTGGCGGCGGTGGCCCGGCTCCTGGAGCCGGGGGCGCGGATGTTCATCCTCTGCATGGCTGACAGCGAGCCCGGCACGCAGGGCCCGCGGCGGGTGTCGACCCCCGAGATCCGGGCGGCCTTCCGGGACGGCTGGGAGGTGGAGTCGATCGAGCCGGCCGTGTTCGAGGTCGTGCCGGGCATCCCGGGGGCGGAGTTCAGCCCCGGCGGCGCCCGCTCGTGGTTCGTCACGGCCCGTCGGACGGCGTGAGCGGCCGGCCGCTGGCCCCGGCGGCCTGGCCGACGTAAAATCGTCGGCGGGGCTTGGCACACGGTCAATTTTTGGACGCCATTCGGATGACCATCCGGGCATCGATGCCGCGCACGGTGGGCGTGCTCGTCGCTCTGCTGGCGGCTGGCCTGACTGTTGGGCCGGCGTTCGGGCAACTCGATGCCACCCAAAAAGCCGATATCGGCTTCACGGCCCTCCAGTCGCGGCTGGGCGGTTCGATGCCGCTGGGGATCGGCGTGTCGGCGTCCATCGTCGAGGGGGCGCTCGTATCCGGTGAATACCGCGTCGACACGTCGGACCCGCAACTGACCGGAAAGACTTTCGTTTTTCCTTCAGGCGGGAACACGGGAGCATCGTGGCACGCGACGACCGTGGGAAAATATCTGTTCGGCACGGAATCACTCGCACCGCGTGTCGGGGCGACGGTCGACGGGTCGACCGTCGCCAACTACGAGGTCAACAACTGGCTGCAGAGCGGGTTCCTCAACGTCCAAAGCTCGGCGCTCCTGCCGAACGTCGAGACCCGTAAGCTCGTCAATCACAGTTGGGTC
>JBJTHX010000489.1:0-3449 GCA_046094745.1 Planctomycetia bacterium | reverse complement strand
CCCACGCGGGCCGCGGCGCTCGAGACGAGCACGACCGATCCGCCGGCGGCCTTCAAGAGCCGGCCCGCCGCCCGCACGCAGCCGAACCCGCTCGTGAGATTGGCGGCCAGCGTCGCCTGCCACTGGGCCGTGGTCGTGAGGTGCGCGGGCTTCAGCAGCAGCGACCCCGCGCAGTTGCCGATGCCGTCGAGGCCGTCCAGGGCCGCGGCCGCGGCGTCGGCACAGGCGTCGATCGCGTCGGGATCTGTCGCCTCGACCGAGGCGTGCGGCATGGCGAGGTCTTCGCCGAACGTCGCCAGTTTCCCGGCGTCCCGCGCCGCGAGAAACACCCGGCCACCGCCGGCCACGATCGCCCGCGACACCGCGGACCCGACGCCCCCTGTCGCGCCGATCACGAGCACCCGCTGCGCCACGACTTGCCCTCCTTTGCCGTCATCCACCTGGAGCAAGAATCCCGTGGCTACCCGACTAGAGCCAGTTGCCCACGGTCTGCTCGAGCCGGGCTTCTGCCGCCATGTCCCGCAGCTTCTCCAGTGCCCGGCCCTGGATCTGCCGGATCCGTTCCTTGCAGACACCCATCTCCGACCCGAGTTCCCGGAACGTCCGAGGCGGCTTGCCGTCGAACCCGAACCGGGCCACGACGATCTCCCGCTCCCGGGGTTCGAGGTCCTCGAGGAACTGCCCGAAGAGCTCCTTGAGCGTGCCGATCTGCTCGGCCGAGCAGTATTCCTTCGATGGCGGCTGGGCGGCGCGTTCCCGCAGCGCCTCGTCGTCGGCGACGAACCGCTTGCGGAACTGCCGGCCGCGGTGGGAGAGCCGGTAGAAGTGCCGCTGGATCGCGTACGTGGCGTAGGTGCTGAGGCGGTTGCCGAGCGAAAAGTTGAACTTCTCCACGGCCCGCATGAGGGCCACGTTGCCCTCGCTGACGAGCTCCTCGAAGGCGTACGTGGCGTCCACGAACTTCTTGGCGATGGAGACGACCAGCCGGAGGTTCGAGGTGATGAGGATGGCCTTGATCGTCTCGGCCTCGGTGAGGAGGGCCTCGATCCGATCCATCTGCCTGGCCGACGCCCGCCGCCGATCGAGTTTCCGCCGCTCGATGCTGGCCCGGTACTTCAGCCAGTTCATCCGGCGGAAATAAAACTGCTCCTCGTCCTTGGTGAGCAGCCGGGTCTGGTAGAGGCTCGCCAAATACGGCGATAGCCCCCGGACGTCGGACTCGCCCCGCGGCCGCTCCAGCGGCACGGCGGCCGCGGCCGGCGGTGTGGAGGCAAGCGCCTCGGCCGCCTTGCGGCGAAAATCACGGCCGGCGACGAACTCTATTTCCCGGGCAAAAAACTCCTCGCGGCGGCCGCGAAGAACTGTCCGGCGGGCACAGGCGTCCGCACCGTCACGCCGCTTGTTCAGGGCGATCCGGGCAGCAGGAAAGGCATGGGCGATCATCGCGTCCGCTCCGGAGTGGTCGACGCGGATCGTCCACGACCCTCGTCACGGGCCTAACCGCAGCGGCCGGTCACGCGTAACAGGCAGCGGCTCACCGGGGAGGGGTCCCGCCCGGGAATCAGGGTTTTTCGGCCCAAAAGATGGCCCGCTTGCGGCTCGCGGCTGGAGGCAGTCTCCGCCGCCGCATGCCGGCCAAGACCAGGCCCGTGCCCGCGAAGATCACCATCATCGCCGCGGAGGGTTCAGGCACCGGGACGAGGGCCACCCCCATGTCGATGTGCTCGTTGCCAACCAGGGCGACCGAGAACGACTGCCCCTGGTACGTCCACGGCGTCGACGTCGGATACGTATAGTCGCTCGCCGTGTCGAAGACTCCGAACGAGTAGGTCGCCGTTCCGGTGGCCGTACCACCGCCTTTTCCCGCGGCGAGCAACGCCGAGACGCTGAACTCCACGTTGTACAGGCCCGGGGCCGTGAATCCGTAGTTGAAGTGCGTGTGGGCCGGGGCGCTCACGGTGAAGGCGTTGGGCGTCCCGCCGACCGTTGACATCAGCGGCGTGACGGTCGCCCATGAACCGGCCGTACCGGAGTTCCAGACGGAAAACGCACCGGGCGCCGCGCCGCCGCCACTGCCGCTGACCGAGGTCAGCGTCCAGGTCAACGGGCCGGCGAAATCGCCGGCGATCAGTTCTTCGGTGCCGACGCTCAAGTACAGCGCATCCGGGTTTTGACTCTTGGGGAGCAGCCAGATCGATGAACCCGCTGCCGTACCGGTGAAGTCGTACTGACTGCCGATCGGCCGGGTGGTCTTTGCGGCAGCCACCACGGGCAAAAGGGCCGCATCGGCAGCCGCCTCCGGCGGCTCCAATTCCTCGGAATGCAGATGCAGTTCGAACTCATAGTCGGAAGCCAGCGACATCGTCATGATCGATGATGCCGCGATGATTCCGATCAGCGAACCAAAAAATCGGCGCAGCAAAAGCCGTCCAACGGGTCTGATGTGTTGCATTCCCATGATTGAGTCTCCTTTAGCGCGAAACCGGCTTGGGAAAATTGAAGTTCTCCACGACCCAGCCGTCGATCGTGGATACGGTCAGCATCTCCACGTGACCGTCGGCGTACAAAGCATGAGAACCCTGCTCATGACGGTCGGTTTGGACGTCGGCTCGGATGCGATTCCACGTCCGCGTGACCCGCGTCGGCAACGTGAGCGGGTCCTTGAACCAATTGACCGAATGCGTGTGATCGGCGTGCGTCGTGCCGAGCGCGTTCGCCGCCTCGAAGGCCACGAACGTCTTGGAGGTCGCGGCCAGTTTGTTGAGGTTCGTGATGGCGCCCAGGTCCCCACGGATGCAGAGGTAGGAATTGAGGATGTAACTCGTCAGCTCCATCCGCAGGCGGCTCGAGCCGTGCGGATCGTCCGGGCAGATGCGGATCTCGTCGACTTCCTCGAGGAAGGGCGCCACGGTGTAGATCCAGGCCTTGTCATCCTCATCGTGGGCCAGATCGTGCGTCGAGAGCGGCATGTTGCCCCGATGCGCCTCGGCGAAACCGATGATTCCGAGCCCGACCTGCCGCAGGTTGCTCGCGCACTGCGTGCGGCGGGCGGCGGCCCGCACGGACTGCACGGCCGGCAGCAAGAGGGCGATGAGGGTGGCGATGATCGCGATCACGACGAGAAGCTCCACGAGCGTGAAGCCACGCCGCCCGCGGATAATAACGCAAGTAGATTGCATATGCAATAGTGTTGCAGAAATAGCGGGATGGCCTCGGCCGGCAGGGGCGCCGTGCCGCCAGCCTTCCTGCATAGCCATTGCAAAAAGCTAACGGGCCGCTGGGGGCCGGTCAAGCGGCCGGCGGGGGCCCGTTCGGGCCTCGTCCTGTCCGGGCCCGGTCGGCTGCAGCCGCGTAGAACCTTCCCGAGGGGCGATGGCCGCACGAAACCGCCCGCGTGCGGGACAGGGGGCGCCGGTCATGAACCGCCTGGGTTTACGCGGCGCACGGCC
>JBJTHX010000488.1:0-4077 GCA_046094745.1 Planctomycetia bacterium | reverse complement strand
CTCGACGCCCTGCGGACGGCCGGCAAGGCCGACGCGGCCGCGCTGGCCGCGGCCGAGGGGCGGATCGACGGGCTCCTGGCCGAGGCCCGGGGCGAGGCCGCCGAGATGCTCCATGCGGCCCGCGCCTACCGCTGGAAGCGGGCCGTGGGCGAGCGGGCCGACGGCGAGCGGTTCGCCGGGGAGCTGCTCGCCTTCCAGGCCTCGCCCGACTATTACCGCACCCGGCGGTTCCTCGAGGTCCTCGCCGAGGGCCTCTCCAGCCGCCGCAAGTACGTGATCACCGGCGACGCCGGCGACACGCCGGTGTTCCGCATGGACTTCAGCGACCCCGCCTCCGCCATCGACACGCTCCTCTCCGAGTGACGTTTTCCCCGCACCCCGCCCCCGAGGCGGTCCCGATGCCATGAAAAACTCGTTCGTCCTCCTCGTAGGCCTCGCGATCGTCGGCGTGCTGCTGTCGCACATGTTCCTCTACCAGGTCCGCTACGACCAGGTCGCAGTGCGGACCACCTTCGACAAGGCCGACGCCGCCAGCGTGCAGGACGCCCCGGGGCTCAAGTGGCGCTGGCCGTGGCCGATCAACAAGGTCACGCTCTACCCGCGCCGGCTCCAGTTGCTCGAGGACAAGATCGAGGAACTGCAGACCGCCGACGGCAAGAGCGTGATCGTGCGGACCTACCTCACCTGGCGGATCGTCGACCCGCTCAAGTTCTACGTCACGCTCAAGGAACCGGCCGAGGCGGCCAAGCAGCTCTCGTCGTCGCTCCGCGAGGTCCGTGGCCTGATCAGCAACCACCGCTTCGACGAACTCGTGAACCTCGACCGCTCGAAGCTCAAGCTCGGCCAGATCGAGGCCGACGCCGCGGCGATGCTCGACCAGGCGCTCGCCCAGGCCGACTACGGCATCCGCGTCGAGAGCGTCGGCATCCACAAGATCATCCTCCCCGAGTCGACGACGGCGAAGGTCTTCGAGACGATGATCGCCTCGCGGGAGCGGCTCGCGGAGAACGCGTTGCAGGAGGGTCAGGCCCAGGCCTCGGCCATTCGCAGCGAGGCCGAGAGCGCCCGCGAGCGGATCCTGGCGTTCGCCGAGCGGCGGGCCCAGGCGATCCGCGCCCAGGGCGACCGCGAGGCCTCGACCCAGTACCAGAGCTTCGCCAAGAACGAGGAGTTCGCGATCTTCCTCCGCAAGGTCGATGCGCTCAAGAAGATGCTCGACCACAACACGACCTTCGTGCTCTCCGCCGAGAGCCTGGGCATCCTCGACTGGTTCAACAAGGCCCCCGGGCAGCCGGCGGCCGGGAACCGGCCCGCCCCCGCCAAGAACCCCTGACGCGCCATGCCGAACGCCACTCCCTCCGCCCAGCGGCCCTTCGCCCCGCCGATCGACCCGGCCCAGCAGTCGCTGGCCGAGGCGCTCAAGGTGAGTTTCGCGATCCTCAAGTTCGCGATGGCGGCCCTGCTCGTGGCCTACGCCTTCAGCGGCACCTTCAGCGTCGGCTCCAACGAGGTCGCCCTGCGGCTGCGGTTCGGCGACTACGTCGGCGGCCCCGGCCGCCGGGTGCTCGAACGGGGCACGTACCTGGCGGCGCCCTTCCCGATCGAGGAGATCGTGAAGGTCGACACCCGCCCGGCGACGCTCGTGCTCGATCGCGAGTTCTGGTTCGAGACGCGGGCCGACGAGAGCGGCATGACCCGCTCCCAGATGCAGGCCCGCAAGGCCCTGCCGCTGCACCCGCTGCGGGACGGCTCGCTGATCACCGGCGACTCGAACATCGCCCACGCCAAGTGGACGATCACCTGGCGGGTGGCGGACCCGGTCGCCTACCTGACGAACGTCGGCAGCCGGCCCCTGGCTGCGGAACTCGTGCGGCTCGTGGCCCAGCAGGGAATCGTGCAGGCCGCGGCGGGGATCGCCGCCGAGGAACTGCTCCGCGGCGTGGTCGACCGCGAACTGGCCGTCGGCGCCATGCAGCGGCGGCTCGACGACATGCGGTCGGGGATCGTCGTCGACCAGCTCGCTCTCGACAAGGTCTCGGCCCCGATGCGGGTGGCCGCCAGCTTCGACGCCGTGACGAGCGCCGAGAGCGACCGGGCCGGACGGATCGTGGCGGCCCAGCAGGACCGGGCGCGGATCCTGGGGGAGACGGCGGGCGAGGCGAGCGCCGCCCTCCTCGGCCTGATCGCGGCCCACGAGCAGGCCGCCGAGCGGGGCGACGCGGCGGCGGCGGCCGACGCGGAAAGCAGGATCGACAAGGCCCTGGCCGACCTGGCCGTGGACGGCGTGCCGGTCGGCGGCGAGGTGGCCCGGGTGATCAACGCCGCCACCACCTACCGCTCGCAGATCGTGGAGAAGGTGGCCGGCGAGGCCGGGGCGTTCGAGCAGCTCCTGCCGCAGTACGAGAAGAACCCGCGGCTGGTGCTTACGAAGATCTGGGAGGACGCCCGCGAGCAGATCCTCACCGGCGACGACATCGAGACCTTCTACATGGTGCCGGGCCAGCTCGAGCTGCAGATCAACCGCGACCCGAACCTGATGAAGGAGCGGCAGAAGGAGCAACTGAGCACGCGAAAGCAGGAGCAGAAGCGGGTCGAGCAGAACCGCTGACGGCGTACGGAAGCATCGGGCAGGGAGGAGCGCATGGTGGCCACGGTCGAGGGCGGCGGGGCGGTCGACATCGCCTGCGTCGGCGTCACGAAGACGTTCAAGGACTTCTGGATGCGGCCCCGGGTGCGGGCCGTGGACGGCGTCACGCTCGAAGTCCGCCGCGGCCAGGTCTACGGCCTGCTCGGGCCAAACGGCTCCGGCAAGAGCACGACGATCAAGATGCTCCTCGGGCTGCTCCAGCCCACGGCCGGCCGGATCGCGATCCTCGGCAAGCGGCCCACCGACGTGGCGACGAAGCGGCTCATCGGCTACCTGCCGGAGGAGTCGTACCTGTACCGCTTCCTCACCGGCCGGGAGACGCTCGACTACTTCGGCCGCCTGTTCCGCCTCGACGGCCGGGCCCGCCGGGAGCGGATCGACATGCTGCTGGAGATGGTGGGTCTGGAGGCCGTGCAGGACCGGCCCGTGGGGGAATACTCCAAGGGCATGCAGCGGCGGATCGGCCTGGCCCAGAGCCTGATCAACGACCCACAACTGTTGATCCTCGACGAGCCGACCAGCGGCATGGACCCGGTCGGCTCGCGGCAGATCAAGGACCTGATCGCGACCCTCGCCCGCCGCGGCAAGACCGTGCTCCTCTGCTCCCACCTGCTCGGCGACGTCGAGGACCTCTGCGACCGGGTGGCGATCATGTACGGCGGCAGGATCCGGGCCGAGGGCACGTGCGCCGAACTGCTCACCCAGGAGCACGCCACGATCCTCGAGACCTCCGACCTGCCCGACGGCGTCGTCGCCGAGGTCAAGGACGTGCTCGCCCGGCATGATCTCGCGCTCAAGCGGGTGGAGCATCCGCGGCGGTCGCTCGAGAGCCTGTTCCTCGAGATCGTGGAGCGGGCGAAGGCCGAGGGCGCGCGGACGGCCGGCGCCTCAGCCGGCGGCCCGGTGGCCGGCTTTCTGGCCGCCGACGAGGCCAAACCCGCGGCCGCCGAGGCCGCGGTCGATGCCGGGCTGCTCGACAGCCTGACCCGCCGCTAGGCTGTGCCATGACCGCCCCGGAAGGCCTGCCCGCCCCCCGCCGGAAGCCCACGGGCCGCCATCTGCGCCGCCTCGGCCTGTGGCGCTTGGCCGCGGCGGCGGCGGCCGTGGCCGCGGTCCTCCACCTCGCCGGGCGCACCGAACTGGCCGTCGTCGCGGTCGTGGCCGGCGGCCTGGCCGCCGGATTCCAGGTCGGCATCGCCCTGCTGCGGTGGCTGCTCTCGGCCGGCGACGGCGTCGTGGGCGTGGCGCGGGCGGTGGTCGAGGAGGCGGTGGGCACGCGGCTGCCGGTGCTGCTCGTGATCCTCGTGGTGGTCGGCCTGCCCGTCCTGCCACTGCTGCTCGATCGCGGCGGTGACGTCGGCCTCGAAGTCGGCCCCGCGGGGGTGCTCCGGCCGGGCGACCGAGCGGGCCGTGAATACCTCCTCGTCGAC
>JBJTHX010000487.1:0-3021 GCA_046094745.1 Planctomycetia bacterium | reverse complement strand
TCGGTTCGGCGGGTCGGTTCCGGCCACTGGCCGACGCGAAGGCCGGCCGAGGCAGTCTGCGGTCGCCCCGGCAGCATGGGCGAAGTCGTCCGTGGGCGACCGCCGAGGAGGGCGGGGAAGGTAGTGCCGCCCCAGTCCCGGGACAAGGGCGGGTTTTCGGCGGGAAACTCCGGCCGTCATCCCCCAAGCCGCGCGTCCCACGCGGCGGCGGCCCGCGGCTGGAAGGCCTCCGGCTCGAAGCTCTGCCGGACGATCTCACGGATCTGCCGCAGGTCGACGACGCCCCGATCCGTCACCAGTTGCACGAGCAGGTTGCCGATCGCCGTGGCTTCCACCGGCCCGGCCGCGACCGGGCGGCCGGTGGCGTCGGCGATCATCTGGCACAGGAGCCGGTTCTTGACCCCGCCGCCCACCACGTGCACCCGGCTGATGCGGCGGCCAACCAGCCGATCGAGTTCGAGGATCCGCCGCCGGATCGCGGCGGCCACGCTCTCCAGCGCCGCCCGGACGACGGCCCCCGTCGACTCGGGCACCCGCTCGCCCGCCGCCCGGGCGAGGCTGCGGATCGCCTCGGGCATGTCGGCCGGCGCCACGAGCGCCGGGTCGGCCGGGTCGTCGCGCGTCACCAGCGGCGGCGCCTCCGCCGCCAGCGCCGTGAGCTGGTCCCAGCTCCACTCCGCGCCCTGTCGCCGCCAGGCAGCCCGGCACTGCTGCACCAGCCATAGCCCGCAGACATTCCGCAGCAGCCGCGTCGTTCCACCCACGCCCCCCTCGTTCGTGAAGTTGAGCGCCAGGCACTCGGGCGTGACCAGGGGCTGGTCGAGTTCGGCGCCGACGAGGGCCCAGGTGCCCAGGCTCACGTAGCACCAGTCGGGGCGGCTGCTCGGCGGGTCGGCGGCGGGCACGGCGACGACGGCGCTGGCGGTGTCGTGGGTGCCGGGAACCACGACGCGGGCCGCACGGAGGCCCGTGTCGGCGGCCACCTCGGGCCGCAGCGGCCCGAGATCGGTGCCCGGCTCGATGATCGGCCCGAAGATTCGCCGCGGCAGTCCGAACCGCTCCAGGAGCGGGAAGGCCCAGTCGTTCCGCCGCGGATCGAAGCACTGGGACGTCGAGGCATTGGTCCGCTCGTTCGACCGGGCCCCCGACAGCAGCCAGTGGAACAGGTCGGGGATCATGAGCAGCCGCTCGGCCACTTCCAGGATCGGTGATCGCCGCTCCCGCAGGGCGAGCAGCTGATAGAGCGAGTTGATCTCCATGAACTGCAGGCCGGTGGCGGCGAAGATTTCATCGCGAGGCACGATCTGCTCCGCGGCCGCGAGCATCCCGCGGGTTCGCCCGTCGCGGTAGCAGACCGGGTTCGCCAGCAGCGAATCGTCGGCGGCGAGGAAGGAGAAGTCGACGCCCCAGGTGTCGACGCCCACGCTCGCGATCGCGCCGCCGTGCCGGGCTGCCGCAGCCCGCAGGCCCGTCGTCACGTCCTGCCAGAGCCGTGGCAGATCCCAGACGAGTTGTCCGCCCATCGCCACGGGACCGTTCTCGAAGCGGTGGATCTCCTCGAGTTCGAGCAGCCGCCCATCGAACGCACCGGACACGACGCGGCCGCCCGATGCACCGAGATCGACCGCCAGTGCCACCTTCCGCGCCATGAAACCGCTCCCGGCATCCGAGCCCACGAATCCGCTGAGCGTTGTACACGACGCAGACGACGCCCCCGACCGCCTCGGCGGCCGGCCGAAACCGGGAAAGCCACGTCGACCCTGACGGTCGGCCCGGCTGTGTCGCGGCGGCGGCGCCGGTCCGGTCGATAACCGAGCCGATGAAGGCTATTCTTCGGTTAGTTGACCAACCTGGTAGAGATTAGGCATGGCCGCGATGGTGACCGACAGCCTGCGGGAAGAACTGGCCCGGGAGAGCCGCGGCCTCGAGCGGGCACAGCCCGCCGAGAGCATCCGCTGGGCGGTGGACCGCTTCGGCCCGCGGCTGACGATGGCCACCGCGTTCGGTCCCGAGGGCTGCCTGATCATCCACTGGCTGGCGGCCGTCGCCCCCACGACGCACGTCTTCAACCTGGACACCGGTTACCAGTTCCGCGAGACGCTCGACCTCCGCGACCGCATCGCGCGGCGCTATGGGATCGAGGTGGCGCTCGAGCGACCCGAGCAGGGCGTGGAAGAATACGAGCGGGCGCACGGCGGGCCGCTCTACCGCACGGATCCCGACCGCTGCTGCCGTGATCGGAAACTGGCCGTCGTCCGGCGGGTGCTGACCGGCTTCGACGCCTGGATGACCGCCATCCGTCGCGACCAAAGTCCCGACCGCGCCTCCGCGCCGATCGTGGGCTGGGACCACAAGTTCGACGTCGTCAAGGTGTCGCCGCTGGCGAACTGGACCAAGCCGCAGGTTTGGGATGCGATCGTGCGGGAAAAGGTTCCCTACAACCCGCTGCACGATCGCGGCTACGTGAGCATCGGCTGCGCCCCCTGCACCCGGGCGATCACGCCCGGCGAGGACGAGCGGGCCGGCCGCTGGAGCGGCACCGCAAAGACCGAGTGCGGCCTGCACTCCAAGGACACCTGACCGGGAGGGACGATGCGGATCTCGGCGAAGACGGAATACGCGGCGATCGCGGCCCTGGAACTCGCCCGCTGCCGCGGCGCGGCGGACCCGGTGCGACTGCGGTCGATCTCCGAGGGCCAGGGTGTGCCGGAGAAGTTCCTCGTCCAGATCCTGCTGCAATTGAAGGCGGCCGGCCTCGTCACGAGCACCCGCGGCGCGGCCGGCGGCTACCGGCTGGCGCGGCCGCCGGAGGAGATCACGCTCGCGGACATCCGCGCGGCGATCGAGGGAGACGGCGACGCGGCGCCGGCCACCGCGGCCTTGGCCCGGCGCTCACGGGCCGCCGCCGCCCTCGCCACGGCCTGGGACGACGCGGCACGCGCCGAGGCCGACGCCCTCCGCAGCGTGTCGCTCGCCGACCTGCTCGACCGCTGCCGTCCCGTCGCTGACGCGATGTATTAC
>JBJTHX010000486.1:0-3874 GCA_046094745.1 Planctomycetia bacterium | reverse complement strand
CCGTCGGCCACGGCTGCTCCCCGGCCCCAGCCGGGGGGGTCCACGCCCTTCTCGGTGCGGACGCGTTTGGTCATGTGTTCCAGCCGCTCGCCGGCCTGCGGAGTGCGCGGTGCATGGAGGGCAACCTTCCCGATCTTTCCGTGATCATCTCCACGTTCGAGCGGCCGCGGCATCTGCGCCGCTGCCTGGAGTCGATCGCGGCCCAGGCAGACGTGGCCGACCGCATCGAGGTCGTGGTCTGCGACGACGGGTCGCAGGACCTCACGCACGCGATGGTCGCGGCGTTCGCGGAACGTGTCCCCTTCCGCGTCGCCCTGACGACCCATCACCACGACGGCTTCCGGCTCGCCCAGAGCCGCAACGAGGGCGCCACGGCTGCCGTCGCCCGGCGGCTGTTGTTCACCGACGGCGACTGCCTGCTCCCGCCCGGCACGCTCGCCCGCTACATCGCCGCGATCCGGCCCGGCCGGATCGCCGGCGGCGACAGCTGCCGGCTCGACGAAGAGCCCACGGAGTCGCTGTCGGTCGACGACGTGCGCAGCGGGGCCTTCCGCCGGGCGGTCGCGGCCGCGGAACGGCGGCGGCTCGACGCCAAGGCCCGTCACGCCAAGGTCTACGAGGCGCTTCGGCTCCCGATGCGGCCGCGGATCTACGGCAACGCGATCGGGATCGGTCGGGCCGACTACGAGCGGCTCAACGGCTTCGACGAGGCGTTCGTGGGCTGGGGCCTCGAAGACCGCGATCTGCAGATGCGGGCCGAGAAACTCGGCATCCGCGTCAAGGGCATGTTCGAGCATGCCTTCGTCCACCAGTGGCATGCGGTCGATCCGTCCTGGCGGCACAACGCCGTCGGCACCGCCAACGAGCGGTACTTCCGCCGCCGGCACGTGGAGGCGGCCTGCCGCACCGGCTACTCGCAGCGGAGCGCCGAGACGCTCGTCGCCTTCGACTCCCGGCCGCTGATCCTGCCGTTCCGCAGGTCGAAGGCCCGCCGTCTGGCCGCCTGACCTGGCGCTTGCCGGTCGCGGTCAGAACGTGACCACCGGCTGGTCGCCGACGGGCTCCGAGGCCGCGTCGCCCGCTTCGCTGGCCACGCCGTCGTCGAGGGCCGCGGCCAGTCGGCCGTGGTGCGGGATGCCTGCCCGCTCGAGGAAGTTGGCCAGGAGCCGGAAGCCGCCGCGGGTGAGGATCGACTCCGGGTGGAACTGCACCCCGTAGACCGCGTTGGCCTCGTCGGCCAGCGCCATGATCGTGCCGGCCGAGTCGCGGGCCGTCACCGTGAGCCCCGCCGGCAACCCGTCCGCCGCGACGACGAGCGAGTGGTAGCGGCAGGCCGTCATCGGGCTGGGGATGCCGGCGAACAGGTCGATGCCGTCGTGGTGGATGGCGCTCGTGCGGCCGTGCACGGGCTCGGCGGCCCGCACGATCCGCGCTCCCAGGGCCGCCGCGATCGCCTGGTGGCCCAGGCAGACGCCGAGGAGCGGCAGGCGGCCGCGGAAGGCCCGGACCGCCGTGACCGAGCAGCCGGCCTCCGCCGGCGAGCAGGGGCCGGGGGAGATCACGAGCGCCCGGGCCGCGAGCCGGTCCAGGTCGGCGACGGTCGTGCCGTGGCTGGGCACGACGGCCGTCGGCACGCCGAGCAGTTCGAAGTGGCGGGCGAGGTTGAAGACGAAACTGTCGCGGTTGTCGAGGACGACGATCATCGGGCGACCTCCGGCAAAGCTGTCAGCCCGAGCGCCTCCAGGACCCGCAGCATGCCTTCGGCCTTGTGCAGCGATTCGGCGTGCTCGGCGGCGGGGTCGCTCGCGGCGGTGATGCCGCCGCCGGCGGCGCACGAGATCGTCGCCGGGCCGACGACGAGCGTGCGGATCAGGAGGTTGAAATCGGCCGACCCGTCGAGGCCGAGGTAGCCGAGCGATCCGCAGTAGGCCCCGCGGGCCACGCCCTCCAGTTCCGAGATGATCTCGCAGGCCCGGTGCTTGGGCGCGCCGGTCACGCTGCCGCCGGGGATCGCCGCCTCGAAGGCGTCGAGCGGCCCGAGGCCGGGCCGCAGCCGGCCGGCCACGATCGAGACCAGGTGCTGCACGTAGCGGTAGCGCTCCAGGCGGCAGAGCGCCTCGACGCGGACGCTCTCGGGCGTGCAGACCCGGGCCAGGTCGTTCCGCACGAGGTCGACGATCATCACGTTCTCGGCCCGGTCCTTGGCGCTCGCCTCGAGGTCGGTGCCCGCGAACAGGTCGGCCTCGGGGCTGGCGATCATCCGCCGCGTGCCCTTGATGGGATGCATCCGCACGACGCCCCGCCGCACCTGCAGGAACCGCTCGGGCGACATGCTGACGATCGCCGCGCCGCCGGCGTCGAAGTAGCCCGCGAAGGGGGCGGGGTTCGCCTCGCGGGCGGCGGCGTAGACGCCGACGGGATCGACGGCGGCCGGAATCGTGAACCGCTGGGCGAGGTTGGCCTGGAAGATATCGCCGTCGCGGATGCGCTCCACGCCCGCGCGAACCATCTGGAGATACGACTCGCGGGAGTGCGTGGACCGCACGGCCGGATGGCCGGGCAGGGGATGCCCGGCGACGGCGGCCGGGCCGGCCGCGCGGGGCTCGGGCGACGGTGCCGCCGGTCGCTCGGCCGCGAGCAGGGCGTCGAGCCGCTCGGCCGCCCGCGCGCGGCGGGCCACGGGCCCCGCGGCGGGCACGCCCTGCGAGATGAACCAGCCGCGTCCGAGGTCGTGGTCGAACGCGAAGACGACGTCGTAGACGTGCAGGGCCACGAGCGGCAGGTGCGGATCGCCGCCCGCCGGCGTCGGCAGGCCGAGCCGGGCAAGGCCGCACTCGTAGGCGAAGAGGCCGGCGATGCCCCCCTGGAACGGCGGCAGCGCGGGGATCGTGGCGCACTTGAGATCGGCGAGCAGGCGGCGGGCCTGGGCGAAGGCGGCCGCCAGGGCCGCCGCGTCGGTCGCCAGGTCGCCGGTCTGCGGGACCCCGATCGAGTGGATCGGATCGGCCGCGACGAACGAGTGGCGGCCAAGCCGCGGAAGTTCGCCGCCGGTCGTGGAGGCGGCCGGCTCGTCGGTCAGCGCGCTATCGAGAAAGATGGCGTGCGGCAGCCGCGCGAGCCGGGCGAAAACGGCCGCGGCGTCGAGCCCCGTTGCGGCCTCGGCGACCAGCGCGCCCGCGGGGGTGAACCAGCGGTGGGCGAGCCACGGATGGGCGGCGGGCGACGAGGTGGAGGGAGCCGATGGCATGCCGCGCATGATAAGAAAAAGCCGGGCTCCATGGCGCATGCCTCCAGGCATGCGAAGGTGGGTGGTGGGGCGAGAGCGTCCATTCGCACGCCTGGAGGCGTGCGCCACGGGGCGCTACTGCGGAGAGGCGGGCACGCCGGCGGAGCGGGCCGCCTCGGCGGCGGCCTGCGACGGCCCGTGGCCGATCTCGGCCGCGGTGAGGTGGCCCCAGTCGAGCGCCTGGTCCTGGCGATAGTCCTTGCCGAGCGTGAGCGCCGTCACGGCCTTGGCCATCTCATAGCCGAGGTAGAAGGCGTGGCCCGGGTCGACGTCGGTCCGCCCGGCCGCGGCGAGCTGCTTGAAGAGCGCGAACGGGTCGCGGGCATGGAGGTGGAGCCCCGCGCCGACGAGGTGGATCTCGCCCCGCTCGGCGAAGATGCGGAAGTTCGGGTCGCGGATCGACTCGGCCAGGCGGGCGAGCGTCTCCGGGCCGTGCTCCTGGGGCTTGCCCGCGCGGAGCGTCACCAGCCGCGGCTCGACGTGCTTGGGAAGCGTGCGGTGGGTCACGGCGTGCCAGGCGAGCCGGCGGGCCAGGTCGCACTCGCGGACGCTGCTTTGCGCCCAGTGGATCACCTCCGTCGTGAGCAC
>JBJTHX010000485.1:0-5467 GCA_046094745.1 Planctomycetia bacterium | reverse complement strand
GTTTCGGGCCAGTATCGGAAATGGGCCTACCCCGAGCCGATCGTGGACCTGCCCGGGTGGCTCGCGGGCAACTGGCAGTGGTTCGATCCGGCCCACGCCTGGCGGCTGTTCTGGCCCGACCGGGAGTACCGGCCCGAGATGCGGATCCTCGTCGCCGGCTGCGGCACGAACCAGGCGGCCGTGTTCGCCTACACCAATCCCGGCGCCCAGGTCGTGGCGATCGACGTCAGCCAGCCGGCACTCGACCACCACCGCTTCCTCGCGGCCAAGTACGGGATGCGGAACCTCGAACTGCATCTCCTGCCGATCGAGCAGGCGGGGGCGCTCGGCGGTGACTTCGACCTCGTCGTGTCCACGGGCGTGCTCCACCACCTGGCCGAACCGCAGGCGGGGATGCGGGCGCTCGCGGCCTGCCTGCGGCCCGACGGCGTGGCCGCGATCATGCTCTACGCCCGCTACGGCCGGGTCGGCGTCGAGATCATGCAGGCGGTGTTCCGCGAACTCGGCCTCGAGCAGGACGACTCCGCGCTCGCGACGGTGAAGGAGGCAATCGGCCTGGTGCCGGCGGAGCACCCGGTGCGCGGCTATCTCTCCATGGCCCCCGACCTGCAGTTCGACGCGGGGCTCGTCGACACGTTCCTCCACGGCCGCGACACGAGCTACACCGTGGACGACTGCCTCGACCTCGTCGCCTCCGCCGGGCTCGTCTTCCAGGAGTGGTTCTTGAAGTCGCCCTACGAGCCGCCGCCCGCGGCGGGCGGGTTCTACGCCGCCGTCGCGGCCCTCCCCGACCGGCGGCGCTGGGGGATCATGGAGCGGGTCAACACCCGCAACGCCTGCCACTTCTTCACGGCCTGCCGGGCCGACCGTCCGCCGGCGACGTACCGCTTCGACCTCGCGGCGCCCGCGGGGCTCGACGCGGTGCCCTGCTTCCGCCACCGCTGCGGCCTCGACGGCGGCGCGGTCTGTCGCCCCGACTGGCGGCTCCCGCTCGACGCCCCCCAGGCGGCCCTCGTCCGGCTCGTGGATGGCCGCCGCACGGTGCGTGAACTCGTCGCCGCGGCCGGCCGGGATCCCGCGCTCGCGGGCCGGGGCCCCGCCGACGTCACGGAACTCGCCCGATCGCTCTTCCAAACGCTCGTGAACCGCGATTTTGTCGCCCTGGGGCTGCGATCCTAATCGCTTCTGATCGCCGCGCTCGGCGCTGCATCGCCCCCGAACTCCGGGGCCTGAAATCGCTTTTGCGTAACAAACGCGATCAATTATATTTTGTTTTGTTACGCGCAGCGAGGCGTTCGTGTGGCCGATTCGCCGGCGGAAGTATCCGAGCAGGTCCAACGCATGGTCGCGGCCCTCGTGGCAACGCAGCCGGCCGGCGCGGGCCTGCGGCTCGTCGGGGGCTTTCGCTACCGGCTGCTCGATCGCGGAGCCCGGCGTTCCGTGGACATCGACTATCACTGGCACGGCGATCTCACGGCGAAACAGCGTGATCTGATCGCCCTGTTCGAGCGCCGGCTCCTGCCCGACGTGCGGCGCCGGCTCGGCATGGAGGGCAGCGTCGCCGCGGCCCGCGTTGCCGACCACGACTCCTCCTCCGTGGCGACCATCGACCTCGCCTGCTGGAAGCTCGGCTCGACGCTCGGCCGGATCGAGATTCCCATCGACATCCTGCGAATCGAGTGCCTCGATCCGCCGGCGGCCCGCACGTGCGACGGCATCGTCTACCGGACCGCCTCCGACGCCGACATGCTGGAATCGAAGGTCATTGCGATCGTCGCCCGGACGCACCTCGAGCACCGCGACCTGCTCGACCTGCACCTGTTTGCAAACCACGTGGCGCCCGACGCCGCCCATCGCCTCCGCGACAAGTGTGCGCGGCTGAACGTCGCCGCATCGATGATCCGTCGTCGGCTCGACGACCTCGAGCGCTCGGCGGCCCATCACGCGAGGACGCTCGATGCCGTGATCGGCTCCCAACTCGACCCGATGGCCGCGACCACGCTCGGCGAGGCCGGCGGCGGCCGGGCCGTGCTGGAGAGCGTCCGCGGGATGCTGACCGGGCTCCTCGCTGCGGAGGGGCCGACGGGATGAAGGCGGTCGAGTGGGTGCGGTTTCTCGCAGAGCAGCGTGACCGGCACGGCAAGGGCGTGTTTTCCGTGACCGAGTTGGCGAACGTGGCCGACGCCTCACCGGCGGTCATCAACGTCCAACTCGGCCGGCTCGTACGGCAGGGACTGATCCGCCGCTGGGTGCCCGGCCGATACGGGCTTCCCGACGGCGTGTCGGCCGACGAGTTGGCGCACGCGATCGACGCCGACGCGTACGTGACCGGCGACTACGCCCTCGCGCGGCACGGGTTCATCACGCAGCAACCGCGTGATATCCAGTGCTTCACGATTCGCCGGCACAACCGCTCGCGGCGGCGGAGCACGCCGCTGGGCGCGCTCGTCTTCATGTGCGTGAGCCCCCGCATCCACGCCCGGCCCGCGGACGGCCGCCTGGCGCCGCCGGAGCAGGCGTTGTGCGATCTGGTCTACGTGCTCCGTCGCCGCGGCCTCGATCCGCGGAGCCTGTACACGTTTCGCGGACTCGATCGGCTGACGATTCCGGCGGCGGTCCGGGAGCGTTATCCGTTGTCCGTGCAGCGGGCCGTCACGGCCCTCGTCGATTACCCCGCCGGGGGAGCAGCACGACGGCGGGATCCACGGTGCTAGAATCGGCGCTCCTGGACACTGAATCGGGGCATTGAATGCCCCCCTCCTCGGGCCGATGGTGGTCGCGTGATCTCCCGCCTGTCGATCGCCGTCGCCCTCGCCGTCTGCGGCACCATGCTGACCGAGGCGATCGCCGCGTCCGTGGCCGGCCCCGTTCAGAGAAGATCGTAGAACGCGAAGTTGTCCAACGCCGGTGAAGTCGGCAGTCCCACCGGGAACAGGTATCGGGCCCCGCCGATCCGCACGCGGCCGATCGTGCCCGCCACGACACCGAACGACTCCGTCGGCAACAAGTTGCCGGTGGTGCCACCGCCCACGGTCACGGATTCGATTCGCGACGTGCCGACGCCGCCGATCGGAACGTCCCCGGCGTCACCGAACCAGCCGATGCCAACCGAATTCTCCACGCCCGCGACGATGCTGGTCTCGGTCATGGAGCCACCGACCACCACGTTGCCGATACGGGCGTTGCCGTTGACCGGCGCGGCGATGTCGTAGCCCGCCAGGACGAGCGCCCTCGTCATTCCGCCGCGGACCGTCAGCGAGCCGATCGCCCGCCCGGTGGTGCCCGCTGCCGAAATGAGGACGGGGTTGACGGCGGAGCCGACCAGGTTGCCCCGCACGGTCACGCTGCCCAGATTGGCCGCCGTGACGGACCCGCCGAACTGGCCCGCATTGCCGATGATGGAGCCCACCTCCAGCCGCCGAATGGTGCCGCTCGGGGAAATGACGGACCCGGCGAACGAAGTGGGCCCGCCGATGATGTCCCCACCGATGCGCAAGTCGTCGATGCCGAGGGTGGACTCCACGATCCCGCTCCGCAGCCCGGTGCCGCCCTCGATGTTTCCGCCGATCCGCGCGGTCCGCATCCGGCCGGTGGTCACCACGCTTCCGCTGGCTTCCTGGGTGCCGCCGATGATGCTGCCGCCGATCGCCAGTCGGCGGATGGCCGCCCCGCCGCCGACGAAGACCTGGCCGCTCCACATGCCAGAACCTCCGACGATCGATCCGCCGATCCGGAGGTCATCGATCGCCGCGAGACTCGACACGCTGCCGCTCAAGGTGCCACTGCCGCCGATGAGACCGGCAACCCGAAGCCGGCCGATCGCGCCGGTGCTCGCCGTGATCTGGCCGCTGGAGGTCGTCGCGCCCCCCTCGATCGAACCGCCGATGTCGATCGTGCGGATGGAGGCCGCGGATATTCCGTCGTAAGGGTTCACGCCGATGTTGGACCCGCCGATGGTGGCGGCCCGAATGCCGCCCGAGGCGGTGATGCTCGCGCCCCGGAGGTCGTTGCTGATCGCGAACGCGCCGATCGATCCGGCGACGAGCGACGTGTTGTCCGACGCGCCGGTGGCGGTGCCGTACTGGCCCATCGACCGGACCGCCAGGTGGCCGATCGCACGGGTCGCCGGATTGGTGTCGCCCACCGAGATCTTGGCGAGGTCGCCTTGGACGACGACCGAGTCGAGATCGTACGCGGAGATGATCTCCCCCACGTGCACCGCGGCGTCGCCGCCGGGGCCGGCCGCGACGGTGATCTGCAGCCTCGTGCCCGCGAACACCGGATTCACGGAGAGATCGATCCGCTCAATCTGAAAGCCGACCCCGCTCGAGCTCAGAGCCAAGGCCGACGCAAGGTCGACGTTGCCGCCGCGAGACGAGCGGATGGTCCAAAGATCGCCGTCCACGTCAGGGAACGACACGACCCCCGCGAGGGCCAGGCGGGGTTCGAGCGATTCGTGGTGCAGACGCGATTTCCGCCGCATGATTTTTTCTCCTCCGCTGAAACTGGGGAGAATCCTATCCCGGCCACATCCCCCTCGCAAGCAACCGGCAGGGCCGCCGGCGCGTGAGCGGCACGGCCGCCCACTTCGCCACCTCGATCACCGTCACCGGCACGAGTGCGAGGCCGAAGACGAAGGCCCAATCGCCCCCCACGTTCCGCTCCAGCTCGAACACCGCCCGGGCGGGCGCGAGCGAGACGATCACGACCTGCAGCAGCGAGGACAGCAGGATCGCCAGGAGCAGGGCCGGGTTTCTAAGAAACCCGAGCCGCACCACCGTGACCCGGTCGCTGCGGCAGCCGATGGCGAAGAACAACTGGGCGAAGGCCGCCACGCAGAAGGCGACCGTCCGCGCCCGCTCCAGCCGGGCGTCGTCGCCCCGCCAGGTGGTCCAGAAGGCCCCGAGGATCACCGCCGCGACGAGGCCGCCGTGGGCGAGGATGAGGATCCCGCGGCCGCGGGTGATCACCGGCTCGTGCGGCGGCCGCGGCGGCCGCTCCATGATGTCCTGCTCGGGCGGCTCGAGCCCCAGCGCCAGGGCTGGCAGGCCGTCGGTGACGAGGTTCAACCACAGGATCTGGATGGCCGCGAGGGGTGCGGGCCAACCGGCGAGGGCGGCCACGAACATCGTCAGCACCTCGCCGGCGTTGCAGGAGAGGAGGTAGTGGATGAACTTCTGGATGTGTTGTCGTAGATGCCCCGCCCTTCCTCCATGGCGGTCACGATCGACGCGAAGTTGGCGTCGGTGAGCACCATGTCGGAGGCCTCCTTGGTGACGTCGGTGCCGGCGATCCCCATGGCGATGCCGATGTCGGCCGCCTTCACCGCCGGGGCGTCGTTGACGCCGACGCCCGTCATGGCCACGATCTCGCCGCGCCGCTGCCAGGCCCGCACGACCCGCAGCTTGTGCTCGGCCGACACGCGGGCGTAGACGGCGATCGATTGCACCTCGGCCGCCAACTGCTC
>JBJTHX010000484.1:0-7622 GCA_046094745.1 Planctomycetia bacterium | reverse complement strand
CGTGGCGGCGGCCGGCCCAAAGGATCACGCGTTCGATGGTCTTTTCTCGCCTGCATGACGGCAGTCGATCGGCGGCCTTGGCCATGCTGACGGCGGCCGCCTGCACGGTCGCCGGCATTCCCGCCGTCGCCGGCCCCGACTTCCAGCGGGACATCCAGCCGATCCTGGCCGAGCACTGCGCCCACTGTCACGGCATCGACGAGGCGACGCGGCAGGGAGGCTTGCGGCTCGACATCCGCGGGCACGCCCTCGAAGGGGGTGACTCCGGCGAGGCGGCGATCGTCCCCGGCAAGCCGGCGGAGAGCGGCCTGGTGTCGCGGATCCGGGCGACCGACCCGGACGTCATCATGCCGCCGCCGCACGAGAAGAAGCCGCTCGCGCCCGAACAGATGCGTCTGCTCGAGGAATGGATCGCCGCGGGCGCCAGTTACGAGCCGCACTGGGCGTTCGTCGCGCCCCGCAAGGCCGTCGTGCCAGCCGCGGCCGGAGCCGCGGGCCCGATCGACGCCTTCGTCGGCCGCCATCTCGCCGACAAGGGCATGCAGCCGTCGCCGCCAGCCGATCCGGCCACGCTCTGCCGGCGGCTCTACCTCGACCTCGTCGGCCTGCCGCCGTCGCCCGACGACCTCGCCGCCTTCGCCCGCGACGGCTACGAGAAGACGGTGGATAAGCTGCTCGCGAGCCAGCGGTTCGGCGAGAAGTGGGCCCGCCACTGGCTCGACATTGCCCGCTATGCCGATTCCAACGGCTACGAGAAGGACATCCCGCGGGCGATGTGGGCCTGGCGGGACTGGGTGATCGCCGCGCTCAACCGCGACATGCCCTACGACCAGTTCGTGATCGAGCAGGTCGCCGGCGACCTCATCCCCGACGCCACGCAGGACCAGGTCGTGGCCACCGGCTTCCTGCGGAACAGCATGCTCAACGAGGAAGGGGCGATCATCCCCGAGGAGTTCCGGATGGTCGAGATGTTCGACCGGATCGACTGCCTCGGCAAGGCGGTGCTCGGGCTCACGACGCAGTGCGCCCAGTGCCACTCCCACAAGTTCGACCCGCTGACGCAGGAAGAATATTACGGGATGTTCGCGTTCCTGAACGACACCCACGAGGCCCGGTCCTACGTCTACACGCCCGAGCAACTGGCCGATCTCGCCGCGATGCGGGCCGCGATCGCCGCGGCCGAGGTGGAGATCCGCCGGCAGCGGCCGCAGTGGCAGGCCGAGATGGAGGCCTGGGCTGCGGAGGTGGCGGCCGCGATGCCGGCCTGGACGGCTGTGACGATGAAAGAGATGCACAGCCTGGGCCTACTCACGCATCCGACGCAGCGGCCC
Source organism: Planctomycetia bacterium (assembly GCA_046094745.1). Taxonomy (GTDB): domain Bacteria; phylum Planctomycetota; class Planctomycetia; order Pirellulales; family UBA1268; genus QWPN01. The sequence continues at coordinate 6,291 of JBJTHX010000484.1, read as the reverse complement.
GACGGCTCGATCCTCATGATCGGTCATCGCGACAGCGAGCTGTTCTTCGATTCGGAACCCGACCTCACCGGGGCCACGGGCCTGCAGCTCGAGGCGCTCACCGACGGCGACCTGTTCATGCAGGGGCCCGGCCGCGATGGCAATTGGGCGATCGCCCGGATGCGGGTGCAGGTCAAGCGGCCCGACGCCAAGGACTGGGAAGACGTGAGACTCGTGAACGCCTCGGCCGACTTCTCCGAGCCGGAGCGGGTCGTGCCGCTCTCGGGAGCCGATCCGACGCAGGAGGGCGAGACCGCCCAGACGACGACCATCGGCCCCGTCGCGCTCCTGATCGATGAGCATGATTCGTCGGCCTGGAGCGCCGACCGCGGCCCGCTGCTGCGGCACCAGCCCGCGGTGGCGGTCGTGCAGTTCGAGCAGCCACTGGACATGCCGGCCGGCACGCGGCTGCGGATCGCGCTGAAGTGGTCGGGCAAGCAGCGGCACGGCCGGGATCACACCATGCTCGGCTGCTGCCGGTTCAGTCTCACGAAGGATGCGGCCCCCGCCGCACCGCCGATCGACCACGCCACGATCCTCGCCGCCCGCACGCCTCGCACCGAGCGGACCGATGCCGAGCGGGCCGCGCTCTTCGCCGCCTGGCGGAAGACGATCGCCGATCTGGCCGAGGTCAACGAACGGATCGCCGCCGCCTGGGAGAAGGCCCCCACGGCCCCGACGACCGTGCTGCACGCGGCGCCGCGGTCGGCGGCCCAGCACCGGACGACGTTTCTGCTGGATCGCGGCACGTGGAACCAGCCAAAGCACGAGGTGCAGCCGCATGTCCCCGCCGGGCTGCATCCGTTCGTCGCGTCCGGCGACCCGCCGCGGCTGGCGTTCGCGAAGTGGCTGGTCGACCCGCGTTCACCGCTCACGGCCCGCGTGGCGGTGAACCGGAACTGGCAGGCGATCTTCGGCCAGGGGCTCGTGGAGACGCCCGACGACTTCGGGACGCGGGCCGCGGTGCCGGAGTATCGCGATCTGCTCGACTGGCTGGCCGTCGACTTCATGGAGCGCGGCTGGAGCCAGAAGGAGGCGATCCGGCAGGTCGTGATGAGCCGAACCTACCGACAGTCGTCGGCGGTCACTCCCGAGGCGTTGGCCCACGATCCTGCCAACCGGCTGTTCGGCCGCGGCCCGCGGTTCCGGCCCGACGCGGAAGTCGTCCGCGACGTGGTGCTCACGGCGGCGGGGCTGCTCACGGAGAAGGTGGGCGGGCCGAGCGTCTATCCGCCGGTGCCGAAAAACGTGCTCGAGTCCAACTTCACGGTGATCGACTGGCCGGCGGCCACCGGGCCGGATCGCTACCGCCGGTCGCTCTACACGTTCCGCCGCCGGTCGATGCCCGATCCGGTGCTGGGCAGTTTCGATGCCCCGACGGGTGACCTCTCCTGCGCCCGCCGGCTGCGGAGCAACACGCCGCTGGCGGCGCTCACGGGCCTGAATGAACCTGTCTTCGTGGAGGCGGCGCAGGGGCTGGCCCTCCGCGCGCTCGAGGAGGGAGGGGCGACGACGCCAGCCGCCTGGAGCGGGCGTTTGTCCTCTGCACGTCGCGGCCGCCCACTGCCGAGGAGCAGCGGGAGTTGCTCGCGTTCCTGGCCGCGCAGCGGAAGCGGATCGCCGAGGGCTGGCTCGATGCCCGCGCCGTCGCCGCCGGCGACCCCGACAAGCTCCCCGCCCTGCCCGCCGGCCCGACGCCGCAGGATGCCGCCGCGTGGACGCTCGTCTCGCGGGTGCTCCTGAATCTCGACGAGACCGTCACGAAGAACTGATGCCGGCAACGAGGTGCCTCATGACGATCGACGGCCAGATCCAAGAAGCCCGGGCCCGGCTGCTCTCCCGCCGCTGGTTCTTCGGCGACTGCGGGATCGGCCTGGCCGGGATCGCGGCCGGCGCGCTGGCCGCCCGGGAGGCGAGTGCCGGCATCGCGCCGCCGTCGCCCCTGACCGTGAAGCGGCCGCACCATGCCGCGAAGGCGAAGCGGGTGATCTACATGTTCCAGGCAGGGGCGCCGAGCCACCTGGAGCTCTTCGATTGGAAGCCGGAACTCGCCAAGCACGACGGCAAGCTCCCGCCGGCCGACCTGCTTCAGGGCTACCGCGCCGCCTTCATCAATCCAAACTCGGCGTTGCTCGGGCCGAAGTACAAGTTCCAGCCCCACGGCCGGGCGGGCATCGAGATGAGCGAACTCATCCCGCACATCGGCGGCATCGCCGACGAGATCTGCCTCGTTCGTTCGTTGCGGACCGACGCGGTCAACCATGCCCCCGCGCAGATCCTGATGAACACGGGCTCGCAGCAGTTCGGCCGGCCGAGTTTCGGGTCGTGGACGCTCTACGGCCTGGGCAGCGAGGCCGAGAACCTGCCCGGCTTCGTGGTGCTCACGAGCGCGAAGGGCACGAGCGGTGGCGCTAGCAACTACGGGGCCGGCTTCCTGCCGACGTCGTACGGCGGCATCCAGCTCCGCGGCAGCGGCGACCCGGTGCTCTACCTGTCGAATCCGCGCGGCATCGACCGCACGGCCCAGCGGGACTCGCTCGACACGCTCGGGCGGCTCAACACGATGGCGACCGGCCGCTTCGGCGATCCCGAGACGGCGGCCCGGATCCAGGCCTACGAGATGGCCTACAAGCTGCAGGCCAGCGCGCCCGAGTTGATGGATCTCGCCGACGAGTCGCCGGAGACGCTCGCCCGCTACGGGCTGAAGGACCCGAACGAGCCCGGCTACGCCCGCAACTGCCTGCTCGCCCGGCGGCTCCTGGAGCGGGGCGTGCGGTTCGTGCAGCTGTTCCACGAGGTGTGGGACCAGCACGCCGAACTCACGAAGAACATCAAGAAGAACTGCGGCGACACGGAGCAGGCGTCGGCGGCGCTCGTGATGGATCTGAAGGAGCGGGGCCTGCTCGACGACACGATCGTGATCTGGGGCGGTGAGTTCGGCCGCACGCCGATGGTGCAGGGGGGCAACGACGGTCGCGACCACCACAACCGCGCCTTTTCGATGTGGCTGGCCGGTGGTGGCATCAAGGCGGGCCACGTGCACGGCAGGACCGACGATTTCGGGTTCAACGTCGTGGAGGACCCGGTGCACGTGCACGACCTGCATGCCACGCTGCTGCACCTGCTCGGCTTCGACCACACGCGGCTCACCTACCGCTTCCAGGGCCGCGACTACCGGCTCACGGACGTTCATGGCAGCATTGTGAACGGCATTCTCGCCTGAGGGCCGGGCGGCAACCATGCGAACGGCGACTACGGCGGGGATGACGTTCGGTCTGTCCGCAGCCCTCGTGGCGGCGGCTGGTGCGGCGTGGGCGAAGGAGATCACGGCGGACACGCCGGCGGCCATCAAGGCCGCCATCGCCGCGGCCAAGCCGGGTGACACGGTCGTGATGAAGCCCGGCGACTACGACATGGCCGACCGCGTCAACGTCAACGTGAGCGGCGAGACGGACAAGCCGATCACCATCCGGTGCGCGGGCGAGAAGGGCCATGCCGTGTGGCGGACCCGGGGAGGCAACCGCTGCTGCTCGATCGGCGGGGCGCACGTCGTCTTCATCGGCATTCACTTCGCCGGCGATGCCAAGGGCTCGGACGACGTGGTGTTCCTGCAACCCTCCGCCGACGACCTGCGGTTCACCGACTGCAAGATCAGCGGCAGCGGCATGTTCGGAGTCAAGACCGCACGCTCTCGTGAGACGGCCGTGGATGACTTCGTATTCGAGCACTGCGAAGTGTTCGACATCGCCAGCACGGGCTTCGACATGGTGTGTGGCGACCGCTGCGTGCTCCGTGGCAACTTCATTCACGACTATGGCAAGGCCGGTGGCAGCGGCACCCACTACGGCATCTTCATGAAGGGCGGTGGCAGGCACGGCATCATCGAGGGCAACGTCGTCGACGGCGGCAACCGCGGCGGCGTGCTGGTGGGCATCTCGTTCGGCGGCGGACTCACCGGGGCCCAGTGGCTTCCGCTGGTCGACGGCAAGGCCGCTCCGGAGCACGAAGGCGGCATCGCTCGCAACAACATCGTCATGAACGTCAGCGACGACGCGTACTACAGCAACAACGCCTCCGGGTGCCGGTGGTACAACAACCTGTCCTGGAACTGTCGGACCTTCCGCCGTCCGCGGAGCTATCCGCCGGATCCCGTGCTCGTCAACAACCTGATCCAGGGACCGCTCCGCGACATCGCCCCGGAGTCGAAGGGCAACGTCACCGAGATCCGCAAGGAGTGGTTCACGAGTCCCGACGATGGCGACTTCCGCCTGACCGCCACCGGCGTGGCCGCGCTCGCGGGCAAGGGCGTGCCGGTGCCGGCGGACGACAACCCGACGGACTTTTTCGGCACCAAGCGCGACCCCACGCAGCCTGTCATCGGGCCCGTGCTGCCGAACGCCAAGCAGTCCACGAAGTGGATGGATCGGCGACAGTAGGGCCCTTCCGTGGTCCGTGTCGAGGGTATGCTTGGCCGGACGTCCGGATTCCCTGCTGAAGTGTGCCGATGCCCCGCTCCCATCGTCGGCGACTCGCGAGATCATCGCGGCTGGCGTTTCAGAAACTCGAAGCGAGGCTGGCCCTCGCGGGGATCGATCCGATCCTCGTGCCCGTGAGCGACGTCGGGAACGCCCCCGACCGCACCACCGGCTACGGCGGCGTGACCGAAGCGTTTCGGATCGGCAAGTACGAGGTGACGATCGGCGAATACACCGCGTTCCTCAACGCCGTGGCGGCCGAGGATCCGGCGGGCCTGTACCACGAAAAGATGGTTGAAGACTCGACCGCGGCGGGAATCATTCGCACCTCGACGGCGGCAGGCTTCAGCTATGAGGTAACGGGGCCGGAAGGCATCACGCCGCCGGGCGCGACCAGCCCGTCCAATCGTCCGGTCAGCTACGTGAGTTGGTTCGATGCGGCCCGTTTCGCCAACTGGATGGCCAACGGCCAGCCCACGGGGCCGCAGGACCGTGCCACGACCGAAGACGGTGCGTACGACCTGACAGCCGTCGTGGCCGGCACGGTGCCCGTGAGAAACGCGGTGAACCCCAACACGGGTGCGGCCCCGGCGTTCTTCCTGCCCACGGAGAACCAGTGGTACAAGGCCGCGTATTACGACCCGGACCTGCGACGGGGCCGCGGCGGCTACTACCGCTTTGCGACCCGCAGCGATACGACGCCGGGCAACGTGATCGGCGATGCGGCGAACCAGGTCAATTACATCTTTTCAACGGGAGCGATGTCGGTCACGCAGGAGCTGACGATCGAAGCGACGCAGAACTACCTCACGAACGTCGGCGCGATGCGTTCCAGCCGGAGTTCGTACGGCACGTTCGACCAGAACGGCAACGTCTGGGAGCTGACCGAGTCGGCGGGCATGACGGGCGGCGCGGCGATCCTACGGGGTGGGGCGTGGACCTCGTTCGCGTCGTATCTCGAGTCGGGCTATCGCCTCGGTGTCATGTCGACGACGGCAGCCTCGAACGCGGGGTTCCGGATCGCGGCCGCGTCGGCCTCCGCGGAGCCGGTCGTGGTCGATCTGGTGACCGTGGGGAATGCGAACAATGTCGCCGACGTAACCGGGTTCGGGGCCGTCGCCTCCGACTACGCGATCGCGAGGACGGGCGTCACCATCGGGCAGTACGTCACCTTCCTCAACGCGGTGGCGCGGGCCGACAGGCACGGCCTCTACAACCCCGCCATGGCCACCGACTTGGCGGTGGCCGGTATCACGCGAGTCGGACGGCCGGGGCGGTATGCGTACAGCGTCATGAACAACGACGGCTCCGCCGCCGATCGCCCGATCTCCTACGTGAGCTGGTTCGATGCGGCGCGGTTCACGAACTGGATCGCGAACGGCCAGCCCGTCGGAAGGCAGGCGGCGCGGACGACGGAAAACGGCGCCTACAACCTCGCGAAGGCGTCCAGCGGCAGGGCCGTGCCACGCAACGCCATCAATCCGAACACGCGTGCCGCTCCGACGTTCTTCCTCCCGACGGAAAACGAGTGGTACAAGGCGGCGTATTTCACGCCCGACAAGGGCGGGGTGCCCGGCTACTACCTCTACGCCACGCAGCAGGACGGTCCGCCGACGAACAACCCGGCCAACGGCGCCCCGGTGGTCAACTACCTGCAGGGAGTCACCTACTCGGTGACGCAGTCGGAGGTCTTTTCCCCGACGCAGAACTATCTGACGGATGTCGGCGCGTTCGCCACGACCACGAGCTTCTATGGGACGCTCGACCAGAATGGCAA
>JBJTHX010000483.1:0-3078 GCA_046094745.1 Planctomycetia bacterium | reverse complement strand
CGCTCCCGCCTCACGGCCTCCACCAAGGAGGGCGTGATCCGCGAGATGGCCCAGGCCCTCGTGGAGGCGGGCCGCATCGCCGCCGGTGACCTCGAGGGGATCGTGAAGGCGATCATGAAGCGGGAGGATCTCGGCAGCACCGGCATCGGCCGCGGCGTGGCCGTGCCCCATACGAAGCACCCCAGCGTCAACCGGCTGGTGGGCACCGTGGCGGTGAGCCCCGAGGGGATCGAGTTCGAGAGCCTCGACGGCGAGCCGGTGCAGCTCCTGTTCCTCCTCGTCTCGCCCCCCGACCGCCCCGGCGACCACCTTCGCGCCCTGGAGAACATCTCGCGGCAGCTCCGCGACGACTCCTTCTGCAAGATGCTCAAGGCGGCCAAGGGCCCGGTCGAGATCCAGGCCCTGCTGGAAGAGGCCGACAGCCACGGCGTGGCCTCGTGAGGGACGTGATGAGCCAGGAAGCCGTGGGCCGGGAGACACTGACGCGGGAGGTGGTGGTCGCCAACAGCCAGGGGCTGCACGCCCGGCCGGCGGACATGCTCGCCCGCGAGGCACGGAAGTGGCAGTCGCGGATCGAGTTGGTGGCCGATGCCCAACGGGCCGACGGCAAGAGCATCCTCGAGGTGCTCACGCTCGCTGCCGAGGCCGGCACGCGGCTGGTGGTGGAGGCGACGGGCCCCGACGCGCAGCAGGCGCTCGAGGCCATCGGCGGCCTCTTCGAGCGCGGTTTCAACGAACACGAAGAACGGGATTCCTGACCGGCGACGACCGGATCGGGCCGGCACGGCCCGCGGTCGCGGCGGTCGACTTTTCAACGACGAGACAACGAAGGAGCCGCCAACCCGCCGCCTGGCGCGGGCCCCGGGATCCGCATCGCCCGCTTCGCTCCGGCTCCGGCTCGTCCGGCGCCGCGGCGGGGTCGCCGCGATCTCCCGGCTGGCCGTCGCAGCCTGCGGACGGAGGGCGCCCCATGCTGAAACTCCAGGGCATCGCCGTGTCGCCCGGCGTGACGATCGGCGAGGCGCTCGTGCTCGATGCCGAGGGCTTCCGCATTCCGCGGCGGTTCGTCGAGCGGAGCGCTGTCGACACGGAACTGGCCCGCCTGGCCGCCGCGGTGGCCGAGGCCACCCTCGAGATGGAGCGGAACCGCGACGCGATCCGCACGGAACTGGGCGACCAGTACGCGGGCATCTTCGAGGCCCATCTGGCCATGCTGCACGACGAGCGGCTGCAGCAGGAGCTGACCAGCGCCGTCCGGGATCGCAACTGGTGGCCGGAGTATGCCGTCAGCCGCACGCTCCGCCGCTACGCCAAGGCCTTCCAGAACCTCGACAACCACATCGCCCAACGGGCCCACGACATCTACGACATCGAGAAGAGCCTGCTCCGTGCGCTGCTCGGCCAGCGACGGGAGACCCTGGCCTCGATCTCGCAGCCGGTGATCGTGCTGGCCCACAACCTCACGCCGAGCGAGACGGCCAACCTCGACCGGCAGTTCGTCAAGGGCTTCGCCACCGAACTGGGCGGCCCGGGCAGCCACACGGCGATCGTGGCGGAGGGGCTGGAGATCCCCGCCGTCGTCGGCATCGGGCCCTTCCTCGCCGACGTGTCGGGCGGGGAGCCCGTGATCCTCGACGGCAACCAGGGGATGGTGATCCTCCAGCCCGACGAGGAGACGATCGCGCGGTACCGCCAGGAGTTGGAGGCCGCCAAGAGCGTGGCCGCCCGGCTCGGGGAACTCCGCGACCTGCCCGCCGAGACCGCCGACGGCGTCCGCGTGCTGATCACCGGCAACATCGAGTTCCCCGACGAGGCGGAGCACTGCCTGGACCGGGGCTGCGACGGCATCGGCCTGTATCGCACGGAGTTTCTCTATCTCACGAGCCGCCGGGAGCCCACCGAGGACGATCACTTCGCCGCCTACGCCTCGGTCGTCGAGGCGATGGGAGGGCGGCCGGTCGTGATCCGCACGCTCGATCTGGGCGCCGACAAGATGCTCACGGAGCGCACGCCCGAGGAGGAGCGGAATCCCTGCCTCGGCCTGCGGAGCATCCGCCTCTCGCTTCGCCAGCTGCCCGTGTTCCGCACGCAGTTGCGGGCCATCCTCCGGGCCAGCGCCCTGGGCGACGTGCGGGTGATGTTTCCGCTGGTCTCCACGATCGTCGAACTGCGGCAGGCGCGGATGGTGCTCGCCGACATGATGGAGGATCTCGCCGAGCACGGCATCGCGTTCAATCGCCGCATGCCGGTGGGCATGATGGTGGAGACGCCCGCCGCCGTGATGATGCTCGATGCCTTCGTCAAGGAGGTCGACTTCGTCTCCGTCGGCACCAACGACCTGATCCAGTACACGCTGGCGGTCGACCGGGGCAACAAGGAGGTGGCGGAACTGTACAACGCCTGCGATCCGGCGGTCCTGCGGCTCTTGCGCCGCTCGCTGGACGTGGCGCGGGAGGCCGGCGTGCCGGCCAATGTGTGCGGTCAGATGAGCGGCAGCGTGATGTTCACGCAGCTGCTTCTGGGACTCGGCCTGCGGCAGCTCAGCGTGCCGGCCAGCGCCATCCCGGAGGTGAAGCAGGTGTGCCGAAGCGTTTCGGTCGCCGATTGCCGCCTGATCACCGAGAAGGCGCTGACGATGGACGGCGCGAGGGAGGTCAAGGCCTACCTCCGCGACCAGGTCCGTCGGCTGCTCGCCGAGACGGTGGCCTAGCGGGCCACGCCGCCCCCCCGGGGCGGAATGACAACGAAAGGGAAACAAGGCGATGAAGCAGGAAATGCTGATCAACGTGTCGCAGCCGGAAGAGTGCCGGATCGCGATCATCGAGGACGGGGTGCTGGAGGAGCTCTACGTCGAGCGCACCAGCCAGGACAACTACGTCGGCAACATCTACAAGGGACGGATCGTCAACATCGAGCCCTCGATCCAGGCCGCCTTCGTCGATTTCGGCGTGGGCCGCAACGGCTTCCTCCACATCAGCGACGTGGAGCCGCAGTACTACCGCCAGGGCGGACTCGATCCCGACAAGGCCTTCGACGTCGAGCCTGCCGCCAAGGCGGGCGAGGCCGCAGAGGGTGAGG
>JBJTHX010000482.1:0-4043 GCA_046094745.1 Planctomycetia bacterium | reverse complement strand
CTCCGGACCCGCGGCCATGGCCAGCCCCCGCTCCATCGTCGTCATCAAGCTCTCCGCCATCGGCGACGTCCTGCACGGCGTGCCGGCTGCCGTGGCGCTCAAGCGGGCGTTCCCGGCAGCCGCCATCGGCTGGGTCGTGGAGGGTCGGGCGGCCGACGTGCTGGCCGGCCACCCCGCGGTGGACCATCTCTTTCGTCTGCCCCGCGGCTGGCTCACGGCGCCGCGGTCGGTGCTGGCTCTGCGGCGCCAACTCCGGGCGTTCCAAGCCGACGTGGCCGTCGACCTGCAGGGCCTGCTCAAGAGCGGCGTCGCCACGTGGCTCTCCGGCGCGGCTGTGCGGATCGGGCCGGCACCGCCCGTCTCCCGCGAGCACGCCTGGCTGGCCTACACGCACCCGGTGCGGCCGACGGCAGCGCACGTGGTGGACCGCAACTGCCAGTTGCTCACGCCCCTCGGCATCCAGGTGCCGCAGCCGACCTTCGACATGCCCGACTGGCCGGTGAGCCGGCTGCGGATGCGGCAGTGGGTGGCGTCGCTGCGGCTGCCCCGGCCGCCGGTCGTGCTCAATCCCGGCGCCGGCTGGCCCTCGAAGCTCTGGCCCGTCGAACGGTTCGCCGCCACGGCCCGCGGCCTCCATCGGCGGCACGGCCAGCCCGTGGTCGTGGTCTGGGGCGGCGCGGCCGAGCGGCAGGCCGCCGACCGGATCGCCGCAGACTCCTTCGGCGCGGCGATCGTGGCCCCCGACACGAGCCTCCAGGACCTCGGCGAGCTCTGCCGGCTCGCCGCCCTCTTCATTTCTTCCGACACCGGGCCGCTGCACCTCGCGGCGGCCGTGGGCACACCCTGCATCGGCCTCTTCGGACCGGTGCCGGCCGCGCGAAACGGCCCCTACGGCCCCCAGCACGCCTGCGCCGAGCCGCCCGCGGTGCTTCGCCCGAAGTGGGAGGACCGCAAGCGGGACACCTTCGCGATGACGGGCATCACCGTCGAACAGGTCCTCGCCGCGGCCGAAGCGTCGCTCGCCCGCTCGCAGGCGGCCTGACCGAACGGCATATACTGCCGGGCCGATCCCGCATCGAGCCCGTGCCATGCCCCGCCGCCGCCGCAATCCGTTCTACGCCCTCCTGGGCATCGCCGGCTTCGCCTTCACCGTCACGGCGACGAGCTACTGCCTCGCCGTGCTGCGGGGCGTGCGGCCCGAGACGTCGCGGGCCGCCAGCACCGGCCTGATCGCGCTCATGGACCGCCACGGCACGTCGCTGCTCGTCGCCGAACTCGTCGTGCTCGCGGTCGCGACCGTCGGTGCGGTCGTCCTCGACGAGCGCCACGAGGGACGGTGACCCGTGACCGCCTCCGCCGCCACGCGGATCGCCCGGCTCCGCGACCAGATCCGGCACCACGACCGCCGCTATTACGTGGAGGCCGCGCCCGAGATTTCCGACCGCGAGTACGACCGGCTCGTCGCGGAACTGCGGGAGCTGGAGACCCGCCATCCCGAACTGGTCACCGCTGACAGCCCGTCGCAGCGGGTGGGGGTCGTGCCGGTGCAGGAACTGCGGCCGGTCCGCCACCGGGCGGCCATGCTGTCGATCGACCACACCTACTCCGCCGACGACCTCGCCGCCTGGGGCCGTCGGGTCGAGAAACTGCTGCGAGAGGGGGAGGAGGACGCGGAGCCGATCGAGTGGGTGCTTGAACTGAAGATCGACGGCGTGGCCGTGTCGCTCACCTACGACGCCGGGCGGCTCGCCCTGGCGGCGACCCGCGGCAACGGCGTCACGGGCGACGACATCACCCACAACGCGCGCACGATCCACGGCGTGCCGCTCGTGCTCGGCATCGCGGAGCCGCCGGCATCGATCGAGGTCCGCGGCGAGGTCTACATGACGAACTCCGACCTCGTGGCCCTCAACGAGGCGCAGGCCAAGCAGGGGTCACCCCCCTTCGCCAACACGCGGAACGTCGCCGCTGGCAGCATCCGCCTCCTCGACCCCCGGGAATGCGCGGCCCGACCGCTGCGGTTTTTCTGCCACGGCGTGGGCGACGCGACAGGCCTCGGCGCCGCGTCGCAGACCGAACTCCTGGCCTGGGCCGTGGCCGCCGGGCTGCCGGTGGCACCGGGCACGCAGGTCTTCCAGTCGCTCGACGCGCTCGTGGAACGCGGCACCGAACTCATCGAGGAACTCCACGCCCTCGACTTCGAGGTCGACGGCTTCGTCATCAAGGTGAACCGCTTCGACCAGCAGCGGCGGCTGGGCACGACGGCCAAGAGCCCACGCTGGGCGATCGCCTGGAAGTTCGAGAAGTTCGAGGCCACCACGAAACTCGCCGGCATCCGCGTGCAGGTGGGCCGCGGCGGCACGATCACGCCGGTGGCCGACCTCGAGCCGGTGGAGCTCGCCGGCACGACCGTCCGCCGGGCGAGCCTGCACAACGCCGACGAGATCGTCCGCAAGGACGTGCGGATCGGCGACGTGCTCGTCGTCGAGAAGGCGGGCAAGGTGATTCCCCACGTCGTCCGCGTGGAGAAGCACCTCCGCGAGCGGCGGCTCCCCAAGTGGGAGTTCCCGACCGCCTGCCCGGAGTGCGACACCGGCCTCGTCAAGGACGAGGAGGGGGTCTCCATCCGCTGCCCGAACGTCGACTGCCCGGCCCGCTGCCGGGAGCGGCTGCGGTTCTTCGCCTCCCGCGGCGCGATGGACATCGAGGGCCTCGGCGACAAGCTCGTGGAGCAGCTCGTCTCGACCGGGATGGTGAAGGACTATGCGGACCTCTACGCCCTCGAGCCCGCCCAGCTCGAGCCGCTCGAGCGGATGGGGGAGAAGTCGGCCGCGGCGCTCGTGCGGCAGATCGCGGCCAGCCGGGAACGGGGCTTGGTCCGCGTGCTCAACGGCCTGGGCATCCGCCACGTCGGCCCGCGGGTGGCCACGCTGCTGTGCGAACGGTTCCCCACGATCGACGCCCTGCGGGCCGCCTCGGTGGACGAGCTCTCGGCGGTTCCCGACATCGGCGACGTGATCGCGGCGAGCGTCCACGAGTGGCTGGCGAGCCCCTACGGCCGGCGGACGATCGACGGCCTGCGGGCGGCCGGAGTACGGCTCGACGTGCCCGCCTCCGAGCGGGTGGCGGGCGACGGCCCGCTCGCCGGCAAGACGCTCGTGGTCACCGGCACGCTCGAACGGTTCTCGCGGCAGGAGGCGGAGGAGGCAATCCGCAAGGCAGGCGGGCGGGCGTCGTCGAGCGTGTCGAAGAAGACCGACTACGTCGTCGCCGGCGCCGAGGCCGGCAGCAAGCTCGACAAGGCGCGGAAACTCGGCGTGCCGGTCATCGACGAGGCGGAGTTCGCGCGACTGCTCGGCGGCGGGTGAGCCACGGCGGGCACCGCCCGAAAGGCGGCCGGCGGCCCCTTCAGCGACGCTGGCCCCTGCGGAACTCGATCGCCCGCCGCTCGGCGTCCGCCCAGCGGCCCGCCTCGGCGAGGGCGATGATTTCCCGATACCACGCTTCCTCCTCAACGCCGATGATGCCGGCTGCCCGGTCGTGGGCGATGAGTTCCTTGGCCCGCGCGAGCCGCGTCTCATTCCGCGTGTTGACTGCGGTCCGCAGGGCGGCCGAGTAGCGGCGGTTGCCGAACTCGATCTTCGGCGGTGGCGGCCGGCAGCCGGCCGTCATCGCGATGCTGACCACCAGCGGGCAGACGCCCCACCACCGCGGCCGCAGTCGGTGGCCGGTTGATTCATTGGGCATCGCCCGCCATCGCTTCCCCGCCGGCGATGCTCGACAGCGCCGCCCAGACGTCCTGGTTGATCGTCTCCGCAATGAACCGCACGGCGCCGTCTCCGAGAACGACATTGCACCCGCCGTCGTGGTCCGAGAACATCTGGCACACGTGGGCCACCGGGTCGTTCGGTGGATGGATCACGTGGGCCTCGCCATCCGCCGGCCCGCTGTGGAACAGCAGGAGCGTGGCGGCACCGTCGGGCTAGGAGCCGGGAAGGATCGCGAAGTCCGCACTCGGATGGCTCGCGTCCCCCGGCGGCGTC
>JBJTHX010000481.1:0-4051 GCA_046094745.1 Planctomycetia bacterium | reverse complement strand
CGAAGACCAGGAGTTTGAGCGGCAGCGAGACGAGCGTCGGCGGCAGCATGACCAGCCCGGTCGAGACCACGAGCGTGGCCACCAGCAGGTCGAGGACGAGGAACGGCAGCAGCAGCCGGAAGCCGATCGCGAAGGCGGTCTCGAGTTCGCTGACCAGGAAGGCGGGCAGGAGCGTCTCGACCGGGACGTCGTCGTAGGTGGCCACGTTCCGCGGGCCGTCGGGATGCCGGGCGAGGAACAGCAGCATCGTGTCGCGGTTGCCCGCCTCCTCGATCTGCGCGGCCATCCAGCGGCGGATCGGCAGCGAGCCGCGGTCCGCGGCCTCGGCCGCGGCGAGCGTGCCCTGCTGGTACGGCTCCACGCCGTCCCGCCAGGCCTGCTTCCAGACGGGCCACATCACCATCGCCGAAAGGAAGATCGCCAACGAGGCCACGACCTGGTTCGAGGGGATCTGCGGCGCACCGAGTCCCTGGCGGACGAGCGCGAGCACCACCGACATCCGCACGAAGCAGGTCGTCATCAGGAGCACGGCGGGGGCGAGGCTCATGACGCCGAAGAGCAGCGCCGAGGGCAGGACGGTGCCGGGTGAGAGGCCGGCGAGCAGCCGGCCGAGACCGGCGGCGTCGGCGGCCGGCGCCGGCGGGACGGCAGGCCGCACGGTCTCCACCGCCGCCAGCGGCGCGGGGGCGACGGGAAGCGTGGCCGGCGGGCTCGTGGCCTCCTCGGCCCGCAGCGGCGCGGCGGCGAGGGCGGCCGCGAGCAGGAGGATGGCCGGGGCCGCGGACCGCGGCCGGCGCGCGGGTCGCGGCGGCAGGGCGGCCCCGCGGCAGGCGGCGGCGATGCAGTCGGTGGCCTGCGGGTCGGTCAGTTCGGCGAGCGTGCGGCAGCCGCCGGAGGAGACGGCGACGAGCAGCGTCTTCGGGCCGAAGCGGACGACACGGACCGCGTGCGGGCCGGCGAGCGGCGCCTCGCCGAGCACCTCGAAGACGTCGTGCGGCAGGCTCGGCCGGCGGCGGCCCGTGAACAGCCGGTAGGCCGCGAGCACGGCGAAGGCGCCGCCGATGGCCGCCAGGATCCGCCAGTCGGCCGGCTGCCGCGGCGCGGGCGCGGCCTTGGCTCCGCGGTCCGCGGTCGGCAACGGCACCGGGCCGAGCCTCCCGCCCGCGGCCGGCTCCGCCGAGACGGTGTGGGCCGTGGCCGTGACGGCATCGGGGGTCGGGGCGATCGGCGGCTCAGCCCGCAGGCCGCCGGCGGCCAGCAGGAACGCGGCGACGGCCACGCCCGGCCGGAAGGCGGCGGTCGTGCGGCGGCCCTGCGCGGTGCCGGGGCCTCGTCGTCGCAGTGGCCCTCGTCGAGTCGCGACCAGTCGATCCGCGTGGGGCGGCGGCGCGGCACGTCGGCCCGGGCCGGCCGCGCCCCGGCCCGCAGCACGAGCCAGGCCAGGAGCGTCGAGGCCACGCCGATGGCGACGAGCCACACCTCGCGGGGCACGTCTCCCGGCCGGCCGCCGGCGAGGGCGATCCAGGCGGCGTCGAGCAATTGGCCGGGGGTCGGCCGGCCTTCGGCCGTCTTCGTGGGCAGGGCGGGTGGCGGTTGGACGGCGGGCCGGGCTGGCTCGTGTCGGGCCGACCGCGGCGCCGCTGTCGGGAAGGTCGTCACGACCACCTGCCGCCCTTCCGGCAGGGGCGTCGCCGGCAGGAGTTGCAGCACGTGATCGTGAATCCGCTGGACTTCGCGGCGCTCCGCGGCCGCCTCAGCGAGGCCGGGCTCCCGCTGCCGGACCGCGTGCGCGGCGGCCCGCAGCGACTCGTCGGGAATGGAGATCGACACCAGGATCGACTCGGGGCCGCTGGGCGGCGGCGCGGATGGCAGGGGCGCCGGCGGTGGCACGACCTCCTCGCGCGGCGCCGGACGACCGACCTCCGCCGGTGCGTTGGCGTCGGCGACCCGCTGCGGCCGTGGGCGGTCGGCCGGTTCGCGGAGCCGCGGCGGCTCCACGGGCACGGGAGCCGGAGCCGCGATGGGGGTCGGCAGCGCGACGGTCACGGTGACGACCGCGCCCTTCACGAACGAGATCGCGGTCCGCACCTTCTCGGCGAGGTGCCGCTCGTGGGCCACCCGGCGGGCGAGTTCGGGGTCGGCGGCGGCCTCGTCCGCGCTGCCGGCAGGCGCGAGCGGTCCGGTGTAGTGCACGCCGCTGCGCAGGTCGATGACCGCGACCCGGTCGGCGGACAGGCCGGCGATCGACGCCGCCACGGCGACGCGGATCGTCTGGGCCTGGATCGGCTGGAGATCGGCGTCGGCCTTCGTGCGGACGTGGACGCTCGCCGTTCGCACCTTGCCGGCCGCGAGGCCGTCGGCGAGCCCGCCCCCCTCGTCGACGTCGTACAGCACCACCGCGTCCTCGACGCCCGGCATCGAGCAGATCGCGTTCTTGAGTTCCTCCTGGCGGGCCACCCGCAGCGTCTCCTCGAGCGCCGTGCGGCTCTGGAAGGGGCTCGTCTCCTTCAGGGCGCGGTGCTGGCTCGTGCCGAGCTTCTGCGGCAGCGCCTCCGCCTCGACCAGCGCCCGCATGTAGGCGCTCTGCCGGGACCGCGGCACCCAGATGCGGCCCTCGTCGGTGCGGTGGTCGGTGAGCTGTGCCCGGTCGAAGGCGGCCTCGACGGGGGCCAGGTCCGAGTACGAGAGGACGCGGCCCGGCAGCAGCTCGACCTCGTCGGTGAGCGGCCGGTCGCGGAGCAGCCAGACCGACCAGCCGAGCGACGCGGCGACGATGCCGCAGGCGATCACCGGGGCGGCGGTGATCCGGGGCAGCGATTCGCGGGCACGGGGGACGTCCATGCTGGCCTCGGGGGCGAAGCGGCGGTCAGGCGGCGAGGCTGCGGCCGCGGCGGCGCGGAATCCGCAGCGTGACGGCCGTGCCCCCGTCGGGGCAGGCGGCGAGCGACAGGCCCCAGCCGGCCCGTTCGACGAGCGGCCGCAGGTCGGCGACGGCGGCCCGTTGGCGGGAGGCGTCGGCAGCCGAGTCGGCCACCTCGATCTCGAGGGCGTCGCCGGTGTCGATGGTCGTGACGACCACCTCGCGCAGCGTCGGGCTCTCCCCGCGCGGGGC
The DNA here is from genome assembly GCA_046094745.1 of Planctomycetia bacterium. Classification (GTDB taxonomy): domain Bacteria; phylum Planctomycetota; class Planctomycetia; order Pirellulales; family UBA1268; genus QWPN01. The sequence continues at coordinate 939 of JBJTHX010000481.1, read as the reverse complement.
CGGGGCCGCGGCGGCGGCACAGGCGGCCTCGAGCAGTCGGCCGAGCGGGCCGGCGACGGCCGGGGCGTCGGCCTCGGGCGCGTGGGCCTCGGCGACGTCGAGGCTCACGCTGACCGCCGGCACCCGCTCGCGGGCTGCGGCCGCCAGCCGGGAAACGGCCGCGTGAAACCAGGCCGGGTCGCGGGCCGGCCGCAGGGGGATGATCCGCGGCCCGTCGCCCGTGGGCCGATGCTCGGTCGATGACATGGGAATCCTTTCCCGTCGAGGGTGTCTGGTGCCGCGCGATCGCGCTACAGCGGGCATTCGGACCGGGCCGCCGGCGTCGGCCCGCAGACTTCTTCCATGAGCCAGCGGTTGACGTCGGCGAGGACGGCCCGGGAGAGGTCCCGGCCGCCCGGATAGATCCGCATCGCGAGCATCGCGCCGGCGGCGTGGAACAGCCGCAGCGTGCGGTCCGTCCGGCCCGCGGCGGCGATGGCGGCATCGGCCTGGCAGCAGAGCAGCATCGGCAGCCGGCGGACCTCGTCGAGCCGAGCGAAGGCGGTCTCGTCGAGCGGGAAGCCGCCGCCGATCGACACCACGCCGGCGAAGGCGGCGGGATGCCGGCAGCCGATCCGGAAGGCGTCGGTGCCGCGGCTGCCGCGGCCGACGAGAAAGATGCGGCCGGCGTGGATGCTCGCCCGGTCGCGGACGGCGTCGATCGCCCGCCAGGCGGCCGCCTCGACGTCCGCGCCGGCGGCCACCCGCGGCTGCACGGCGACGAAGTTGCGCAGGCTGGTGCGGGCCATCACGCGGCCGAGGTCGAAGCCCGCGTCGTCGGCCAGCCAGACGAGGAGCGGATAGTCGTAGCCCGGCTCGTAGGCCTGCGGCATGAACAGGCTCGCGCCGGGAATGCCGCCGGGCACGACGGGCGGCGCCTGACGGGCCGCCCGTCGTGCC
>JBJTHX010000480.1:0-7456 GCA_046094745.1 Planctomycetia bacterium | reverse complement strand
GGGCGGGCGAGGTGGAAGGCGAGGTTGGTGGTGATGATCGCCGGGGGGATCGGTTCGAGCCGCTCGCGGGCCAGGAGGTCGCGGTAGTTCGTCTCGGTGTCCCGGTAGCGGCCCTGCAGGTCGCGAACCTCGGCGAGCAGCAGCGGCAGGGTGACCGACTCCGGATCCTGGCGGATCGCCTTCGTGAACCAGGGGTCGATCCGCGCGGCCGTCGCCGGGTCCTCGGAGTCGCGGATCACCTCGACGGCGGCTTGCATCAGCCGCTCCAGCGGGGCCTTGTCCCAGCACGACTCGAGCAGGTCGAGGGCCTCCGTGGTCTGCTTCTGCCGGCCGAGAAAGGCGGCCCGTGCGACGACGCCATCCGTCGAGACCGCGGCCAGCTGGCCGAGCACCTTGTCGGCTGCCTTGATGAAGCCCAGCTCCTCGTAGAGCTGGGCGATGGTCCGCAGGTCGTCCTGCCGCTCCGCCGCGGCCTCGGCCGCCGGCATCAGTTTGCGGGCGGCGGCCACGGCCGTCTCCCGGTCGCCGGCGGCGATCGCGTACTTCGCCTCGATGGCCAGCGTCATGGGGGCGTCCGGCGAGGTCGTCTGCAACCGACGGAGCCACGTCCGGGCCGCCGAGAGTTCACCATGATCGACGAGTTTCTCGACGAGCCTCACGAGGATGGCGGGCGGCGTGTTGGGCGAGGAGGCGATCGAGATCAGCCCGTCCCGGCACTCCTCCCAGCGGCCCGTCCGATCCCGGAGTTCGGCGAGCTGGAGTTTCTGGCCGGTGGACAGGGGCTGGAGCTTGGCGAGTGCGGTCAACGTCTCGATACCCTCGCGCCAGCTCACCGGCTCCGGACGCGAGGCGAGGAGCCGGGCCTTGAGGTCGAGGTCCTCCGGCCCGAGTTGGCCACGCGCGTCGGCATTGCGCTGCAGGGTCTGCAGGGCGGCCTGGAAGGCACGGAACGTTCCCCGTTCGGCGACGAGTTCCGCGACCACGCGGCGGGCCCAGGCCTGCGTCGAACGGTCGCCGCTCGACCCCGCGGCGGCTGCGACGATCCCGTCGAGCACATCCCGGGCGGGCTGCAGCCGGCCTGCCCGGAGGAGAAACTCCGCCAGCCGGCGCTGGATGGCGATGTCGTCGGGCGTCGCGGCGGCTGCCTCCCGGTAGAACCGCTCCGCGTCGTCGAGTCGGCCCACCATATCGCTGCCCTGCGCGAGCGTCAGGCCCCGTTGCGGGTCGGCCAGAGTGTCACCCGAGCGATCGAGCTTCTGCTCCGCGGCCCGCCGCCGGCCGGCGGCGAGTTGGAGCGAGAACAGCGTGAGCCCGGGCTCGGGCCTGTGCGGGGCGGCCTCGACGGCCCGCTCCACGATCTCCATCGCCTTGTCCCGCTTGCCCGACCGCTCCAGCAGCTGGCCGAACCACAGCAGTTCGTCCGCGTTCTTCGAATCCGCGGCCACGGTCTTCTCGGCGAAGGCCACGGCCTGGTCGAACTTGCCGGACCGCATTTCGACCTCGGCGGAGAGCCGCTCGAGTCCCGCGGCCTCCGGACCGATCGAAGCCAGGGCCCGTCGGGCCTCCTCGATGCGGTTCGTGGCGTAGAGCAACGAGACCAACTGCCTGACGACCGCCGGGCTCGTCGCTCCGAGGCTGATCGCCCGCTGCAGCCGGTCGATCGCCCCCGGCACGTCGCCCTTGAGCCCCTCGACCTCGGCATGCAACGTCTGGATTCGGCTCCAGCCAACGCGGACGTTCTCCGCCTCGACGAGCAGGTTGCGGGCCTCGTCGATCTTCTGCCGCTCGGCGGGCGTGAGTTCGGGCATCGGCCCACCGGGTTCCTGCCGCGCCGCGAGCCCTTTCCTGACCGCCGCGATGGCGACGGCGGCCCGGGCGACCTGGCCTTGCGGGCTGTCGTCCCCGGCGACCTTGCCCAGCGCGGCGGCGGCGGCCTCCGCGCGGGCCAGATCGCCGGAATCGAGTGCCAGCTCGAACAGGGCGCTGCGGGCCTGCGTGTCGTTGGGTTGCCGGGCTGCGGCCTCGGTCCAGAGCCGCTCGGCGGCCTCCCGGTCGCCGAAGCCGAGCGACAAGGCCGCCAACTGGGAGAGCAGCCGCGCGGCCTGATCGTCCGGCAGCCCGCGGGTCCGGTCCTCGATGCGGGCGAACGCCGCCACGGCGGCGTCCCGCCCCTCCGCCGCCGCCACCTGGGCGTCGACGGCGAGCACCGACGGATCGCCCGCCACGTCCGCCGGGATCGTGGCCAGGATCTCGCGGGCTGACGCGTGGCCGTGCCGCCGCAAGGCGAGCGAACTGCGGGCAGCGGCCAGTTGGGGGTTGGTGGCATTGGCCGCGCCAGCCTTGTCGAGCACTGCCGCAGCCGCGTCGAACTCTCCCTTGCGGACGAGCACGTCCGCGCGCAACAGGGCCATCTGCGACGCGGAGACCTCCGGCGATTGCTGGAGCCTCTCGAGCATCGTGTCGATCTTCGACCAGTCGCGTCTCTCGGCAGGTAGCCGAGCCTGCGCCGCCACCTGAAGTTGCAGCATCGGCAGCCAGGCCTGCGGGATCCCCGGCAGCCTGTCGGGCGGGATGCTCGCGACGACGGACTCGAACCCGGCGAGCGCCTCGTCGACCTTGCCGGCCGCCATCAGGGCGGAGGCCGCCCCGATCCGCGCCGGCAACGACGTCGGGCTGTCGCTCAACACCCGCTGGTGGGCCGCCAACTGCTCGTCGAACTCGCCGAGTTGCTCGGCACACTGGCCGAGGTACAGGTCGACCTGGCGGGTGAGTTCCTCCACACCGGCGACGAGCGGTCGGAGTTCCCGCAGCCGTTGCCTGGCCTGCAGCCACCGTTGGCGGGCGATGAGGATGCGGGCTTCGAACAGGCCCACAGCGGGATTCGTCTGGCCGAACAGTTCCTTGACCCGCCCGAGCGTTCTTTCCGCCTCGTCGATCTCGTTCCGCTGGAGCTGCAGGTCGGTGAGCATCAGGGGCAGCGAGGCCCGCGTCGGGATCGCCGCGATGCCGTCCCGCAGCACCTGCTCGGCCTCGTCAGGCCGCCCCTGCTGCAGGCAGATCGTCGCCAAGGCGCGGTAACTGCGATCGTCCACGGGAAAGGATTCGCAGGCTTTCCTGGCAAGCGGCTCCGCACGGTCGAGATCGCCGGAGGCGAGCGCCAACTCGAAGCTTGCGAACAGCACCTCCGGGTCGTCGGGGGCGAGTTCCAAGGCCCGGTCGAGGTCTTTGCCGGCGGCGGTCGCATCCCCCTGCTGCCGATGCCAGCGGGACATCGCCAGCCAGGCCTGGGCGTCGTCCGGCCTGGCTTCGATGAGTCGCTCGAGCACCCGGTTCGCCGCCGCGGCGTCCTCGTTCTCGTCCTGCAGGATCGCGGCGAGAAGAATGTAGGCGTCGGCTTCGGCCGTGTCCGGTGGGTCGGGGCCGAATGACCGGGATTCGACGTCGAAGCCGACGAGTTCCCCGGCGATCGCCGCGGCGCGATCGAAATCACCGGCTCCCAGGTGGGAACGGGCGAGCATCAACGCCACCGCCGCGGGCGTGGCCAGTTTCGTCGCCTCGTCGGTCGCGGCCTCCGGATCGGGAGGCGCCTCGCCCCCGGCCAAACGGTCACGCAGGACTTCCAGGTGCTCGCGGGCGTCGGCAAACCGCCCGACGCGGAGCTGGAACTGCGCGAGCCGTGCGCGGAGTTTGTCGTTCTTCGGGTTGCGACGCACCGCGTCCTCCAGCACGGTGTAGGCCTTGGCGAGGTCGGCCCGCGTCACCTCTGACGATTCCGTCTTTCGCAGCATCAGTTCGGCGTACTCGGCGAACGCCTCGCTGTCCTCGGGCCGCAGGCCGACGTACCGCTGGAAGAGCAGCAGCGCCTCGGCCGACTTGCCCTCGTCGAGCCGCTGCCGGGCCAACTTCGCAAGTCCGCCCGCATTGCGGAGGATCTGGAAGCGACGCAGGAAGAAGGTGCCGACGACGGCGATCGCGACCGTGACGGTCAGCACCAGCAGCAATGTGAGGTTGACCCGCTTCACCGACAGCCTCCCGGCACCGGGAGCCCGTTCGTGGCCCGCCAGAGGAGTCATTCTACCAGCCGGCTCTGTAGTCCCCCTGGCTTGCGTCACCGGAAAATTCCCCAGTTTTCCCCGGCCACCGCCGCGAAACCCGCCGTCGCCGGGATCGGGAAATCACCGCAAGATCGCCGCCGCCCGCGGTCGATACTCGCTCCAGGACCGTCCGTGACGTTTGGGCCGACTTTGCGGCCGGCACGGACTCCGAGGAGCAAGCGGCGATGCACGGACGACGCGGCTGGAACAGGATCCGCAGCATCCACGGGGTGGTGCCCGCCCTGCTGGTCAGCGGCGCGGCCGCCTGCTGGTGCGTCGATGTGGTCGCGTCGGACAAAGCCTCTTCGTCCCGGCGGCCGGTGGTCGATCCGGCGGTCGTCCAGGCTGGTGGGGCGTGCCGCGGGTGCCGCGACCCGCACTGCCACTCCTGTCGCCACGGCGGGTTGCATCAGCACCATCACGGCTGCCGGGATGGCGCATGCCATCCGCACTGTCCGGTGCGGCCGCAGGAGTTCGGCTTCTACGGCACGCAGTGGCGTCGGTGGCCTGGCCAGGGTGTCGTGCCGGCGAGCAACCTCCAGGACGCGACTCCCACGCGACCGCCGAAGTCGGCAGTGCCCGGTCCGGACGAGGAGTCGCGGGGCCCGCGGCCCGGTGAACTTCCGGCGCCCGATGTCGAGGAGCCGTCCACGGAGGAGCCGCCCGCATCGGAGCCGCCGGCTGCCCCGCCTCCCGAGCCTGCCGCTGCCCCGGAGCCGGAGCCGGCGAAGCTGCCGCCGGCAGAGCCGTCGGCCCGGCCGGCCGCGGAAGAGCCCGTGGCGCCGGCCCCACCGCCTGCCGAGCCGCCCGCCAAGGCACCGCCGGCCGCGAAGCCCGAGGGCGACGACCTGTTCGACGAATCGTCGACCGGACCCGTGCGGCGGCGGTTCGTCGCCGCACGGCCCGCTGTGCCCGCCGTGGAGCGGCCGCAGCCCGCGGTCCGGCCCGCGGCGCTCGTCCTCCCGAGCCCGACGCCGCCCTCGGACCAGCCGGCTTCGGCCGCGGAAGGGGGGCCGCGCGTCCCGCGGGTGCCGTTCGATCCCGCCGCCGAAGCGGCCAGGCTGCGGCGCTGACCCACGGCGGCCACCGGCTTACACTCGTCCAAGCGGTTCGCGCGGGCGAACGCGAGAGTGGCGGAACTGGCAGACGCGCTGGATTTAGGTTCCAGTGCCGCAAGGCGTGCGGGTTCGACTCCCGCCTCTCGCAGTCGCACGCGGCGTGACGTCAGTCCCGCGGGGCGGTCGCCGCCGCGGCCTCGAGAAACCGCTCGAGTCCGCCGGTGCCGGCCGTGTCGCGGTCGGGCCAGGCGCCGACGAGCATTTCCTGGAGCGGCGCGTCCGGGTCGGCGAGGTTTCGCTGGGCGAACCGGATCTCGACCGCGACGGCCCGGTCGGCGGCGGCATGCCGCGAGTTCCAGTCGGCCGCGAGCGCCGCGGCCACGCTCGGGGCGAACGGGCGGACCTTTGGCCTCGGGAGGATCCACATCAGCTTGTGCCAGCGATGGTGCGGCAGGCTCGTGAAGCCGCCGGTCGGCCGTTCCACCTCGACCGGCCGCCCCGACCGCAGCAGGTCGACCACCCGCCCATCGGCCAGCACGGCCCGACCATAGGCCCACTGTTCGAGCGGCGGCACCGTGCCGAACATCCCCCACTCCTGTGTCAGGCTGAGCAGGTTGATCGCCCCCCGTGCCGGCACCGGCAGCGGCAGGCGGTTCAACGCCGAGCGATCGTGGATGAAACTCACGGCCGCCAGCAACCCGGCGGCGCCGCACAGCCACCGGGCCGGGGTGGACGCACAGTCGATGCCCACCGTCTCCCCGCGCGGTTCGCGCCGGCCCCACACCGTGCCGGGCAACAGTGGCAGCCAGGCCACGATGCCGATCGGCGCGAACAGCCCCACCGACATCGTCAGCCAGATCGTGACGTGGAACAGGATGAACGCCGCGGCGATCGCCAGCCTGGCCGCCGGCCATGCCACGAACACCAGCGGCGCGACGATCTCGAAGGCGACCACGCTCCAACTGAGCAGGTGCACGAATCCGTCCGCTCCCGTCAGCCAACTGCCCAGCGGTGTGCCATGGTCGTGCACCGACAGCGCGTAGCGGACCGCCTCGCCGTTCAGCCAGGAACCGTTCAACTTCGACAGGCCGGCGCCGACGTAGACCGCCATCACCTGGAGCACCAGCGCGGCGGTCGCCGGCCCGCATACCCGCCCGGGGCCCGGGGGCCGACGGCGGGCGTCGAGTGACCAGGCCGTCCCGAGCGGCAGAAAGCACGACCAGAAGAGCATGCAGCAGAGCCACAGGTCGCCCGCGTTGGCGGCCGGTATCGTCCGGCGGAAGACGCTCGTCTGCGCCACCCAGGCCACCATCGTGGCGGCCGTGGTGCGCCACCCACAGGCCAGGCAGATCCCGGCCAGCGCCTGGGCGGTGAGGACCGCGGCCGCCCAGCGGATGTCGTCATGCACGAGCGCGAGCGACCACTGCGTCGGGTCGTCGTCGAAGTAGTTGCGGATCAGCTGCGGCGGAAACATCCCGTCGGCGGCGAACCTCAGGTGGAAGTCGCGGGACCGCAGGCCGGCATCGGCCACCAGTAGCAGGCCAAGGGCGATGCGGAACGCCGCCAGGCTGCGGACGTCGAGTGCGAATCGGCGGGCCAAGCCGGCGGCGAGCCGCGGCCATGTCGCCGCGGCTGGTACGGGCGCGTTCTCCGCGAGGCTCCGCAGCATGGCCGACGCCGCTGGCGCGGCGTTTCTTGATGGAACGAAGCCGTCAAACTACAACAAGCGACCGTCGCACGGCGACCCCGGCAGCGGGAGTCGCGCCGCCCGAGGATCCTGAGGAGCCATTCACGATGCACATTCCCCTGGTGGTGCTGGGCGGCGGTCCGGGCGGATATGCGGCGGCGTTCCTGGCGGCCGACCTGGGGATGCAGGTCGCGATCGTCGAGCAGGACGAGCGGCTCGGGGGCACCTGCCTGCTGCGCGGCTGCATCCCGTCGAAGGCGCTGCTGCACGTGGGCCGGGTGCTCGCCGAGGCCCGGGAACTGGCCGACTGGGGCCTCGAGTTCGGCAAGCCCGGGCTGCGGCTCGACACGCTGCGGGCGCGCAAGGAGAAGGTGATCGGCACGCTCACCGGCGGCCTCGCGACGCTCGCCCGGCGGCGGAACGTGAAGATCATCCACGGCGCCGCCAGGTTCACCGGCTCGCAGGCAATGGAGGTCGTCGCGGCCGGGCCCGGTGGCGGATCGCAGACGGTCACCTTCGACCACTGCATCCTCGCGAGCGGCTCGCGGCCGGCGCGAATCCCGGCGTTCGACATCGGCAGCGACCGGGTGATGGACTCGACCGGCGCGCTTGAACTC
>JBJTHX010000479.1:0-22262 GCA_046094745.1 Planctomycetia bacterium | reverse complement strand
GAGCTCGATCACGCCGGAGCCGGCCTGGCCGAGGATCACGTAGGTCTCGAACCGATTCCCATTGGCGATGTTGCCGACGAGGATCCGCTCGTAGGCCCGCAGGCCGACCAGTTCGGCGAGGTCGGCGGCGATCGTCATGCTGCCCTCGTAGTCGACCGAGGCCCCGGTGACACAGGCGCGATGGATCTTGGACTTAAGCAGGCAGATCGTCATGGTGGGGCGGCGTGGTGGCGGGACGGCGTGACAGATCAGGAGTGTACCGCGAGTACGCCCGGGTGGGATCGAACCACCGACCTTGGGATTAGAAATCCCATGCTCTATCCAACTGAGCTACGGGCGCGAAGGCAGCGCGTGGAGGCTCCAGAGAACCACAGGGAGGCGTTCTCTCGACCGCAGCCTCCCCGTTCCATGTTGTACCACGCGGGCGGGGGCGGCGCCGCGGGCCGATTGACACGTTCCTCTCGGGCGTGGTATCCCGCTCGTGTTCCCGCCCTATCCGGTGTCTCCGGAGACCGTATGTCCGCCCTGCCTGCCGGTGCCCGCTGCGAGGTCGAGGAACGCGGCCTGATCCACGACACCGCCACCGCCCCCGCGGAGCGGCGTGTGGCCTTTTTCACGTCGCTCGCGGCCCTGACGAACGGCGACGTCCTCGCCGGGTTCCAGGTGGGCCCGGACAAGCATGCGGCCACGAGCACGATCGGCCTCGCCCGCTCGCACGATGCCGGACGGACCTGGACGGCCATCGACTGGCGTTTCCCCGCCGTCCTCGACGGCGTGCCCGGCTCGCTCGCCGTCGCCGAGATGGTGGAGCCCGAGCCCGGTCGCCTGATGCTGTTCGCCTCCTGGTTCGATCGGTCCGATCCGCGGCGTCCGCTGTTCGACCCGGCCACGTCCGGCATCCTGCCCGCCCGCGTGCTCGTCGCCGAGTCGGGCGATGGAGGCGGCACGTGGAGCGACTGGCGAACGCTCTCGACCAGCGGTCTGCGGGGCTCCACGCTCACCGGCCCGGTGCTGCGCTGGAGCGACGGCACGCTCGCCGTGCCGTTCGAGAGCTACCGCGAGTGCGACGAGCCGGAGCCGCGGCACCACTCCGCCTGGCTGATGACCTCACGGGACGGGGGCCGCTCGTTCGACGAGCCGCTGTGCGTGGCCCGGCATCCTGAGGATCGCGTCTACTATTGGGATCAGCGGCTCTGTGCCGGCCCGCGGCCCGGCGAGTTCACGGCGCTCTTTTGGACGCACGACCTCGTGGACCAACGCGACCTGACGGTGCACCTGCGGCGGTGCCGACTCGACGGAGCCGGGATCGCGGGCGACGCGCCCTCGGCCCTGCCGATCACCGGCCAGATCGCGGCGCCGCTCGCGCTGCCCGATGGCCGCCTGCTCGCGTTCGTGGTCGACCGCAGCCGGCCCAGCACGATGACGCTCTGGTCGTCGCCGGATGGCGGAACGTCGTGGCCCGCCACGGACCGGCTGACCGTCTACGCGCACGACGAGACGGCCGCTCTCTCGCAGGGCACCGCGGGCGTCAACTTCGCGGCCTACTGGGAGGACATGGGCAAGTGGACGTTCGGCCATCCGGCCCTGCTGCCGCTCGCCGATTGCCGGGTGCTCGCGGCCTGGTACGCGGGCGTGCCGGGGGCAATGAGCATCCACTCGGCGCGGATCCGGGTCCGCTGAGCGAAAGACACAAGTGCGAGATGGCGTCGCGTCCGGGCAGCAGCCGCAGGCCGCCGGGGGCGACGCGGACGGTCGAGGCACGGCTCAGCGGTAGCGGCCCATCAGGGCGTCGAGGGCCTTGCTTCCCGGGCAGAGCCGCTCGTACGGGAGGTCGACGAGCGGCGTCGCGGGCGTCTGCAGCAGGTCGTGCATGTCGCGGCTGGCGGGATCGACGAACAGGAGGCCCGTGGCGATCTCGCCCCGCGCCTGGCAGGCCCGCACGTGGGCGTAGGCGCTCGTGCGGTCGGTCGGGTCGTAGTCGGCGGCCGTGGGCCGGAGCCGCACGGAGCTGCCGTCGTGCATCTGCACGACGCGGACGGGATCGGCCCCGTTCGGGGGGTCGGGCAGCGTGATCTCGGTGTGCAGCGGCACGTAATCGGCATGCACCGCCTCGACCTCGTGCTCGCGGGTGAACTTGTAGCTCTTGGTGGAGCCCTCGTGGTCGTTGAAGGTCACGCACGGGGAGATCACGTCGACGAGCGCCAGGCCCTTGTGGGCCAGGCCCGCCTTGAGGATCGGCACGAGCTGCTTCTTGTCCCCCGAGAACGACCGGGCCACGAATGTCGCCCCGATCGAGAGGGCCAGGAGCACCGGGTCGATGGGCGCCTGCTCGTTGGCCTCGCCCCGCTTCGAGGTCGAGCCGACGTCGGCCGAGGCCGAGAACTGACCCTTGGTGAGGCCGTAGACGCCGTTGTTCTCGATCACGTAGAGCATCTTCACGTTGCGACGGATGGCATGGGCCATCTGGCCGATGCCGATGGAGAGCGAGTCGCCGTCGCCGGAGATGCCGATGTAGGTCAGCGCCCGGTTGGCGGCGGCGGCCCCGGTGGTCACCGAGGGCATCCGGCCGTGCACGGAGTTGAAGCCGTGCGACTGCTTCATGAAGTAGGCCGTGGTCTTCGACGAGCAGCCGATGCCGCTCATCTTCGCGGCCCGGTGCGGCTCGAGCTCGAGTTCCCAGGCCGCCTGCACGAGGGCGGCCGTCACGGAGTCGTGGCCGCAGCCGGCGCAGAGCGTGCTCATCACGCCCTCGTAGTCGCGGAGCGTGAGTCCGAGGCGGTTCTGCCGCAGGCTCGGGTGACGGACCGGGGGCTTGGCGATCGAGGTCATGCCGGCACCTCCTCCCGGGCGCCGGTCACGGCCTCGACCACGACCCGCGCCGTGAGCGGCATGCCGCCGTAGTCGAGGATCGGGGTCAGGTCGGCCGGCGGGATGCCGAGTTCGATCGTGAGCAGCGACCGCAGCTGGCCGTCGCGGTTCTGCTCGATCACGAACACCTCGTCGTACGCCTCGATGAACTCCCGCACCTCCTCGTCGAACGGGAAGCCGCGGATCCGCATCACGTCCACGGGGATGCCCTGGGAGCGGAGCTTGTCGGCCGCCTCACGGACGGCCGCGTCGCAGCCGCCGATCGTCACCAGGCCGACGTCGGCCCCCTCCTGGAGCGTGAAGGCCGGCTTCGGCACGAGCGTGGCGGCATGGGCGAACTTCCGCCGCAGCCGGTCCACCAGTTCCGTGTAGGCGGCGGAGTCCTCCGTGTAGGCGGCGTGCTTGTCGTGGCCGGAGCCGCGGACGAAGTAGGCGCCCTTGGCGCCCACGCCGGGCAGCGTGCGGGCGGCGATGCCGTCGCCGTCGACGTCGAGGTAGCGGGAGAACTTCTTGACCTTTTCCAGGGCGGCGGCGTCGAGCACCTTGCCGCGGTCGGGCCGGTACGCGTCGTCCCACTCCAGCCGCTTGACCATCCAGTCGTTCATGCCGATGTCGAGATCGGTGGCCACGAAGACGGGCGTCTGCAGCCGGTCGGCCAGGTCGAAGGCCTGCACCGCCATCTCGAAGGACTCCCGCGGGTTCGCCGGGAAGAGGATCGGGTGCTTGGTGTCGCCGTGCGAGGCGTAGGCCAGCGAGATCAGGTCGGCCTGCTGGGTGCGCGTCGGCATGCCCGTGGCCGGCCCGCACCGCTGGATGTCGAAGAACACGGCGGGGATGTCGGTGTAATAGGCCAGGCCGAGGAACTCCTGCATCAGCGAGATGCCCGGGCCCGACGTGTTGGTGAACGCCCGGGCGCCGGCCCAGCCGGCGCCGATCACGATCCCCGCCGCGGCCAGTTCGTCCTCCGCCTGGAGGATCGCGTAGTTCCGTGCGCCGGTCTCCTTCTCGACGCGGAACTTTTCGCAGAAGGCCTTGAAGGCCTCCATCAGCGACGTGGCCGGCGTGATCGGGTACCAGGCGCCGACGGTCGCGCCCGCGTAGACCGCGCCCAGGGCGCAGGCCGTGTTGCCGTCGATGAGGATCGAGTCGCGCGTGGCGTCCATCTTCTCGAGGCGGAACGGGAGCGGGCAGGGATGATGCTTCTTCGCATGGTCGTACCCCAGCCGAATCGCCTTGTGGTTCGCCTCCAGCAGCTTCGGCTTCTTGCCGTAGGTCTGGTTGAGCAGCGCGTCGACGACGGCCATGTCGATGTCGAGCAGGGCCGTCAGGGCGCCGGTGTAGGCGATGTTCCGCAGCAGCGTCCGCTCCCGATCCCCCTCGAAGGCCTCGACGCACAGCCGGCCGAAGGGGATGCCGAGGATCGTGATCCCCTCCCGCTCGAGTTCCTTGGGCAGAGGCCAGGAGGAGTCGTAGAGCAGGTAGCCTCCCTGCCGCACCGCCGCCACGTCCTTGGCGTAGGTGGCGGGATTGAGGGCGACGACGAGGTCCACCTCGCCCGGCCGGGCCATGTAGCCGTCCTTGCTGACACGGATCTCGTACCAGGTGGGCAGCCCCTGGATGTTGGACGGGAAGATGTTCTTGCCGGAGACGGGGATCCCCATGCGGAAGATGGCCTGCATGAGCAGGCCGTTGGCGCTCGCGGAGCCCGTGCCGTTGACGGTGCCGATCTTGAACGCGAAGTCGTTGACGCCGTTCATGCCGGGACCAGATCCTCCTGTTCGCAGGCGGCCCCCGCCGCGGGCTTCAGCAGGTCGAAGAGTTGCATGTCCCAGGCCGCCGTCGGGCACCGCTCGGCGCACAGGCCGCAGTGCAGGCAGACGTCCTCGTCCTTGACCATCACCCGCCTCGTCTGCGGCAGCGACTCGGAGACGTAGATCTCCTGCTGCGGGTTCAGGGCCGGGGCCGAGAGCTTCGTCCGCATCTCGGCCTCGGAGCAGCCGTCGGTCGTGATCGTCAGGCAGTTCGTGGGGCAGACGTCGATGCAGGCGTCGCACTCGATGCACTTCGGCGGCGTGAAGTGGGTCTGGATGTCGCAGTTGAGGCACCGCGCCACCTCGTTCGCCACCTGCTCGGGCGAGAAGCCGAGCTCGACCTCGCAGTTGAGGTCGCGGAACCGCTTGGCCAGTTCCTCGTGCCGCATCACCTGGCGGACGGAGGGGTCGAAGTCGTTGGCGTAGGCCCAGCTGTGCAGGCCGTTCTTCACGCTCACGAGCGTCATGCCCTCCGGCGGCCGCTCGGTGACCGGGCGGCCGTTGCACACGAGGTCGATCGAGATCGCAGCCTGGTGGCCGTGGGCCACGGCCCAGATGATGTTCTGCGGGCCCCAGGCGGCATCGCCGCCGAAGAACACCCGCGGGTGGGTGCTCTGGTGGGTGACCCGGTCCACGACCGGCATCCCCTGGGCGTCGAACTCGACCCCCGCGTCCCGCTCGATCCACGGGAAGGCGTTGTCCTGCCCGATGGCGAGGATCACCGCGTCGCAGGGGATCGTGGTCGTCCGCAGGACCCGGCTCGATGCCTTGCCCGCTGCGTCCTCGGCCCAGGCGAGGACGTCGAACTCCATGGCGACGAGTTTCCCGTCCTTCACGACCATCCGTTTCGGGGCGTGGTTCTCGACGATCTCGACCTGCTCCTCCTCGGCGTCCTCGAGTTCCCACGGCGAGGCCTTGAAGTGCTTCCGGCCGCGGCGGGCGATGACCTTCACGTCGGTCGCCCCCAGCCGCTTGGCGGTGCGGCAGCAGTCCATCGCCGTGTTGCCCACGCCGATGATGATCACCCGCTTCTCGATCTTCTCGACGTGCTTGAAGTGGACGTTCGCCAGCCACTCGATGCCGATGTGCACCTGCCCCGGGGCCTCGTGCCGGCCGGGGATCTCGAGATCCTTGCCCTTGGGCGCGCCGCTGCCGACGAACACGGCGTCGTAGCCCTCGTCGAGCAGCCCCTTGAGGGTCGTCACGGGGGTGCCGTATCGCATCTCGGCACCCATGTCGATGATGTAGCCGCACTCCTCGTCGAGCACGCTCGCGGGCAGGCGGAAGGACGGGATGTTGATCCGCATCAGGCCGCCCGGCTCGCGGTTCTTCTCATAGATCACGACCTCGTAGCCGAGGGGCAAAAGGTCGTTGGCCACGGTGAGCGACGCGGGACCGGCGCCCACGAGCGCGATCCGCTTGCCGTTTTTCACCTCGGGGGCCTTGGGCAGAAACGGCCGGATCTCGTCGCGGAGGTCGGCGGCCACCCGCTTCAGCCGGCAGATGGCGACCGGCTTCTCGTCCACCCGGCCGCGGCGGCAGGCGGGCTCGCAGGGGCGGTCGCAGGTGCGGCCGAGCACCCCGGGGAAGACGTTCGACTCCCGGTTGAGCAGGTACGACTCGGTGTAGCGTCCCTGGGCGATGAGCCGGATGTAGCCGGGGACATTCGTGTGGGCCGGGCAGGCCCACTGGCAATCGACGACCTTGTGGTAGTACCGCGGGTCGGAGACGTCGGTGGGATCCATGTCGCGAGCAGTTTCCCGGGTGCGTTCCCTGCTGGCCGGCCAGAAGGCGGCAGTGTCGCCGATGACCGCACGGCTGGCAAGCACGAATGCCGGGCTTTTTCCCGGGGTCGGCGGCCGCCGCCGGCGGGTTGGGATCCGCCTGCCGCCCGGTTAGCCTACGTTCGAAGCCCATCCCGTCCACCTTGGGAACAGACACCCACATGCGCCCGCTGGCACTGCTCGCCGTCACGCTTTTCATGGTTGCCGCCGCGACAGCCGCCGACACAGCCCACGTCGTCTACGTCGGCGGCGACATCCTCACCATGCGCGGTCCCGCGGCGGAGTATGCCGAGAGCCTGGCCGTGAAGGATGGAACAATCCTCTTCGTCGGGCCGCGGGCCGACGGTGAGAAACTCGCGGGGCCGTCCAC
The DNA here is from genome assembly GCA_046094745.1 of Planctomycetia bacterium. Lineage (GTDB taxonomy): Bacteria > Planctomycetota > Planctomycetia > Pirellulales > UBA1268 > QWPN01. Next base: position 15,429 of record JBJTHX010000479.1, on the reverse strand, counting down.
GAAGGTCGTGGACCTCGGCGGCAAGACGCTCCTGCCCGGGTTCATCGACACCCACGGACACTTCGTCTACTTCGGCAAGAACCTCGTCGACGCCAGCCTCTTCGGCTGCACCAGCGTGGACGACCTCGTGGCACGGATGCGGAAGCAGGCCGAGCGGACGCCCGCCGGCGGCTGGATCGTGGGCTTCGGCTACCAGGCCCGCGGCCTGAAGGAGGGGCGGCCGCCCACGAGCGCGGAACTCGACCGGATCTCGGCCGACCGGCCGGTGATGGTGGTCGACTCGTCGGGGCACCTGGGCGCGGCCAACGCCGCCGCCTTCAAGGCCGCCGGGATCACGGCCGATACGCCCGATCCGACGGGCGGCATGTTCGCCCGCGGCACCGACGGGAAATCGCTCGCCGGCCCGATGGAGGAGACGGCCCTCAACGCCGTCCGCAGCAGGCGGCCCCCGTTCTCACCGGCGAACTTGCGGCCCGGGCGATCACCGGCGCGGCGGAGGTGTGGGCGAGCCACGGCCAGACGACCGCCATGGAGGCGGGTCTCGGCCTCGGCAACGACGACATCGGCATCGTGCTCAATGCCATCGACGAGAAGCTGCTGCCGATCGATCTTTACGTCGCGGCCAAGGACTCCGCGCTCGACGACACGCTCGCCGCGTCGTACGCCGTGGCCTCGCAATACAACCCGCAGGCCGGCGGCATCGTGGCGAAACTCCGGGCCGCCCGGCCCGACCTCGACAAGCGGTACGTCAACCGGGTGCGGCTCGGGGGCGTGAAGTTCTGGCTCGACGGCAGCCTCGACACGGCCTGGTTCACGCAGCCCTACACGCAGAACCCGCCGGGCAAGAGCGGGGCCTTCGCCGGCTACCGGCAGATTCCCGACGTGGTGCTCGACGCCGTGTTCGACAGGTACTGGCCGACCGACCTGCAGATCCACATGCACATGAACGGCGACGCCGCGGCCGACCAGGCGCTCGCTGCGATCGCCAAGGCCGTGAAGAAGCACGGCATGCACGACCACCGGCCCGTGTTCGTGCACGCGACCTGGCTGCGGCTCGACCAGATCGAGAAGATGAAGGCCTGCGGCGCGATCCCCAGCTTCCTCACGGCCGGCATCATCCCCGGCGGTGACGCGGTGGTGCGGTTGTGGGGAGCGGAGCGGTCGGCCGGGGCGATGGCGTCGCGGACGTTCCTCCGCGCGGGCCTGCCGTTCACCTATTCGCACGACGCGCCGGTCTCGCCCGTGCCCTCGATCCTCGCGCTCGTCGATGCCGGGGTGAACCGGCTCTCGGGGAGCGGAAAGGTGGTCGGTCCGGACGAACGGGTCGGCCCGTACGACGCCCTGCGGGCCGTGACGGCGACGGCCGCCTACCAGTTGAAGGAAGAGAAGTCGAAGGGCACGCTCGAGGCCGGCAAACTGGCCGACCTCGTGATCCTCGAGCGGAACCCGCTGAAGGTGGACCCAACCGCGATCAAGGACATCGCCGTGGTCGAGACGATCAAGGAAGGCCGCACGGTCTTCAGGGCCCAACAGCCGCGGAAGTGAGCCGCGCCGTGGAAGGCTGATCCGCGGGGCGAAGGCCCCTCGGGGCCGTCGAATCTGGCCGCATGTCGGCCGCAGGGCTAGACTTTGGGACGTTTCGCAGGTTCGCGGTCCGCCGTCGCGGACCCCGTCGCCCCGCTGGCCGCAGCCATGCCCACCACGCTCCGGCGTTCCACCCGTGTGCCGGTCGGTTTTTGCCTTGCCTGCGGCGTGGGGCTAGCCCTGGCCGGCGGCTGTGCACGGCAGTCACCTCCGGCCCCGACGGCGGCCCCCCCGCCCGCGGTCGAGTGCCGGTTCACCGACGAGCCGATCGCGATCGACGGCAAACTCGACGACGCGGCCTGGCAGCGGGCGGTGGTGGTCGACGATTTCGCCCTTCCCTGGGAGCAGGGCGGCCCCAAGGCGGCCAAGAAAACCCGCGCCCGGCTGCTCTGGGACCGCGAGCACCTCTACGTCGCCGCCGACATGGACGACGCCGACCTGTTCGCCGACGTCGAACAGCACGACGGCAACACCTGGGACAACGACGTGTTCGAGGTGTTCGTGAAGCCGACGGCCGACAAGCCGGCGTACTACGAGTTCCAGGTCAACGCCCGCAACACGCAGTTCGACTGCTTCATCCCGCGGCGCGGCCACGTGGGGCGGTTCAAGAAGGCGCACGACTTCGCGATCGAGTCGGCCGTGACGCACCGCGGCACGCTCGACACCTGGACCGACACCGACCAGGGCTGGGTGGTCGAGATGCGGATTCCGTGGACGAGCTTCATGCCCACCGGCGGGCGGCCAGAACCGGGCGACGAGTGGCGGTTCGCCCTGTGCCGCTACGACTACGACGTCGGTCGCGAACGGCCGGAACTGTCCTCGGCGGCGCCCCTGTCGCGGCTCGACTTCCACCGGCACGAGGACTACGCCCCGCTCACGTTCGTGGGCCCGACGGCCACCGCCCAGCGGCCCCTCGGCATCCCGCACATCGTGCCGGTTTCGACCTCCAAGGTGACCGGCTCTCCCGAGCCGCCGCTGCCCTACACGATCGAGCGGGCCCTGCCGCTGGCGAAGGTCTCCTGCCCGATCACCGTGGCCCATCAGCCGGGCAGCGACCGGCTGCTCTGTGTGACCGAGCCCTGGTCCTACCAGCCCTCGACCGTGCTGCGGATGCGGGATGATCCCGCGACCTTCGAGCCCGAGGTGCTGATCCCGGCCGACGAATCGACCGTGCACTACGCGATCACGTTCCACCCGCGGTTCGCCGAGAACGGCCACGTGTTCATCGGCTCCAACGGCGTCAAGAGCCCGGACGGCCGCGTGCCGAAGGACGGCCGGCGGCGGACGCGGATCACGCGGTACGTGATCGACCGCGAGCCTCCCTACGCGTTCCATCGCGACTCGGCCACCGTGATCATCGAGTGGGACTCCGACGGCCACAACGGCGGCGACATGGCCTTCGCTCCCGATGGCACGATGTACGTCGGCAGCGGCGACGGCACGAAGGACTCCGACGCCGACGGCGTCGGCCAGGATCTCACCACGCTGCGGTCGAAGATCCTGCGGATCGACCCCGACCGTCCCGACGAGGACGTACCCAACGACGGCCGGCACTATGCGGTGCCCAAGGACAACCCGATCTTCGATGCCGGCAGCCCGATCGCCACGGTGCCGGAGTCGCGGCCGGAGACCTGGGCCTACGGCCTGCGGCAGCCCTGGCGGCTCGTGGTCGACAGGTCGAGCGGCCAGCTCTGGGTGGGCAACCAGGGGCAGGACCTGTGGGAGCAGATCTACCTGATCGCCCGCGGGGCCAACTACGGCTGGAGCATCCTGGAGGGCACGCACCCGTTCAACGACTCGCAGAAGCCGGGGCCGACGCCCTTCTCGAAGCCCGTGGCCGAGCACCCGCACGCGGAGGCCCGTGCGATGACCGGCGGGCTCGTCTACACGGGCTCCGCCTTGCCCGACCTGCGGGGCGCGTATCTCTACGCCGACTACTCGACCGGCCGCATCTGGGGCATCCGCCACGACGGGGCACAGGTCACCTGGCACGAGCCGATCGCCGACACGTCGCTCCAGATCACCGCCTTCGGCACCGACTCCCAGGGCGAGATCCTGATCTGCGACCACCAGCCGGGCGACCAGGGGGGCTTCTATCGGCTCGTGCCCCGGCCGCCGGTTGCCACGGACGCGCCACCCTTTCCGCGGACGCTCTCCGCAAGCGGCCTGTTCGCCGACGTCGCGGCCCACCGCATGGCCGCCGGCGTCGTCCCCTACGAGCCGGCCTCGCCGCTGTGGAGCGACGGCACGCACAAGGCCCGGTTCTTCGCCCTGCCGCCGGCCACGGACGGGGCGGGCCGGACCCGGCCGGCCAAGATCGGCGTCACCAGCGCCCGCGGCTGGAACTTCCCGGACGGCACGGTGCTCGTGAAGTCGTTCGCGATCGACGAGGTCGAGGGCGATCCCTCCACCCGGCGCTGGATCGAGACCCGGTTCATGCTCAAGGAGCAGGGCGAGTGGGCCGGCTACAGCTACGAGTGGAACGACGAGCAGACCGACGCGGTGCTCGTGCCGGCCGCGGGGAAGGACCGCGGGTTCACGATCCGCACGGCCGATCTCGCGAACCACGCCGACGGCGTGAAGACGCAGCCGTGGCACTATCCCTCGCGCACCGAGTGCATGGTCTGCCACAGCCGGGCGAGCAACTACGTGCTCGGCCTGTGCACGGTGCAGCTCAACCGCGACTACGACTATCGGGCCGTGCTGGGGGAGGGCCACGCCGCCGACAACCAGCTCCGCACGCTCGAGCACCTCGGGCTCCTGGAGGTGAACTGGTGGGGCGACGCGGTCGGCGGGCTGCTCGCCGAGGCCGCCGCGGCCGGCGTGGACGAGAAGGACCGCTGGGGATGGGTCGGCCGGCGGACTGCCACCCGCGATCCCGACGCGTGGAAGTTCGGGCAGCGGAAGTCAGGCCTCCTGGCACGGGCCCCGGCGCACACCAACCGGCTCGTGAATCCCTATGACGACGCGCATCCGCTCGAGGCCCGGGCCCGCTCCTATCTCCATTCCAACTGCTCGAGCTGCCACGTCTTCGCCGGCGGCGGCAACGCGCTCATCGACCTCGAATACCTGACGGCCTACGAGACGCGGCCGCTGGCGGCCATGAAGGCGATCGGCGTCAGGCCGCTGCACGCCACGTTCGACCTTCCCGACGCGCGGCTGATTGCGGCGGGCCATCCGGAACGGTCGGTGATCCACGCGCGCATGGGCCGCCGCGGCCCGGGGCAGATGCCGCAGCTGGCGACGGCGCTCGTGGACGAGCCGGCCGTGGCGCTCGTCCGCGACTGGATCCTGTCGCTGCCGCCGGAGGAGACGAAGGTCTCGGCCCGGTAGCCCGCGGCCTCACGCCAGCCAGTCGGTGATCACCCGGCCGTGCACGTCCGTGAGCCGGAAGTCGCGGCCCGCGTGGCGGAACGTGAGCCGCTCGTGGTCGAGGCCGAGCAGGTGGAGCATCGTGGCGTGCAGGTCGTGCACGTGCACGGGCTTGTCCACCGCCTTGAAGCCGAACTCGTCGGTGGCGCCGTAGGCCGTGCCCGCCTTGACGCCGCCGCCCGCCATCCAGACGGAGAAGCCGTGGTGGTTGTGGTCGCGGCCGGTGCCGTTGCCGCCCGAGTCGTTGGGCATCTCGGCCGTGGGCGTGCGGCCGAACTCGCCCCCCCAGAGCACGAGCGTGCTCTCCAGCAGGCCCATCCGCACGAGGTCGTCGAGCAGGGCGGCGATCGGGCCGTCGGACTCGGCCGCGAGCTTGCGGTGGTTCTTCTCGAGGTTGCCGTGACTGTCCCACGGCTGGCCGTCGCCGTGCCAGACCTGCACGTAGCGCACGCCCCGCTCGACGAGCCGCCGGGCGAGGAGCATCTGCCGGCCGTGGACCGTGTCGCCGTAGCGGGCCAGCACGTGGGCCGGCTCGCGGGAGAGATCGAAGGCGTCGGCGGCCTCGGACTGCATCCGCCAGGCGAGTTCCATCGTGTCGAGGCGGGCGTCGAGGGCCGCCTCACCCGGGCGGGCCGCGGCATGCCGCCGGTCGAGCGCGAGCGTGAGATCCAGGCCGCGCCGTTGGGCGTCGCGGTCGGCGGCGGGGTGTCGCAGGTGCTCGACGAGTTCGTCGGCCGTGCGCTTCTTCGGGTCGACATACGTGGCCTGGAAGGCGGCCGGCAGGAACGCGCTCCGCCAGTTCTCCGTGGCCTTGATCGGGTAGCCGCCCGGGCAGAGGGCCACGAAGCCCGGGAGGTTGCGGTTCTCCGAGCCGAGCCCGTAGGTGACCCAGGCGCCGGTGCTCGGCCGCACGAGCCGCGAGTCGCCGCAGTTCATCAGCATCAGCGAGGGCTCGTGGTTGGGCACCTCGGCGTGCATCGACCGCACCACGAGCAGCCGGTCGGCATGGCGGGCGACGTTCGGGAACAGGTCGCTCACCGGCAGGCCGCTCTCACCGTGCCGCGTGAAGCGAAACGGGCTCGGCAGGGCGGCGCCCGTCCGCCGCTCGGTCTTGAGCGTCCCGGTGGGCAGTTCGCGGCCGGCGTATGCTTCGAGCGCGGGCTTGGGGTCGAAGGTGTCGACGTGGCTGGGGCCGCCGTTGGCGAAGATGTGGATCACGGCCCGGGCCCGCGGGGCGAAGTGCGGCGGCCGCGCGGCGAGGTCGAGCGGCACCGCGGAACGCTCGGCGGCCGTGGCGGCCGCCGACTCCGCGGCCAGCAGGCTCGCCGCGCCCAGCCAGGCCATGCCCATTCCCGCCCGCTCGAGGAACTCCCGCCGCGGGAAGGGCCGCGAATCCAGCGCGGCTCGCCGGTCTGCATCAGTCCACATGTTCGAACTCCGCGGTGGCCAGCACCGCCTGGGCGAGTCGCTCGCCGGGGCCGAACTCCGCCGCCTGTGATGCCGCTGCCGCGGCCCGCTCCGCCTCCAGCCAGGTGACGGCCGCGGCCAGTTCGTCGTCGGCCGGGTCGCGGGACAGGGCCGCCCGCCAGATGTGCCGCACCAGTGCCGCGTCGCCCGCGCCCGCCGCGCGTTCCGCCCGGGCCGCGAGGCCGCGGGCCGCCTCCACGACCAACGGCGCGTTGAGCACGGCGAGCGACTGCTGCGGCACGAGCGTCCGGCTGCGGACGTGGGTGCAGATGTCGGTGGCCATCTGGTCGAACGTCCGCATCAGCCCCGGGAGAAACTGCCGATCGATCGTGACGTAGATCGTTCGCCGCGTCGGCGCGGCGGATGCGTCGAGATCGACGGGCTGGCCGCCGCGACGGGCCGGGTCGAGCGTGCCAGCGGCGGTGAGCAGCGCGTCCCGCCACGGCTCCCAGTCGAGCCGGCGGACGAGCCCGCGGCCGAAGAGCCGGTCGTCGGGATCGACGGCGGCGAGGTCGGCCCGGCGGCGGCTCGACTGCCGCCAGGTGTGGCTGGTGACGATCTCGCGGTGCAGCCACCGCAGGCTCCAGCGGCCCTCGTCCACGAACCGTCGGGCCAGGTCGTCGAGCAGGTCGCGGTTCACGGGCGGCTCGCCCCGCAGGCCGAGGTCGCCGGGCGTGTCGACGAGTCCGCGGCCGAAGTGGTGCGTCCAGGCCCAGTTGACGAGCACGCGGGGCGTGAGCGGGTTGTCGGCGGACACGATCGCGCGGGCGAGCTCGAGGCGGCCGCTCGAGTCCCGCGGCAGGGGCTGCCCGCCGAGGATCGCCGGCAGTCGCCGTTCCACGAGCGATCCCCGCCGGCGGGGATCGCCGCGCAGGAAGACGTGGCTGTCGACGGGCGGCTCGCGGTCCTGGATCGCCATGGCCCGGGGCGGCCCGCCAGGTGCGGTCGATTGGTGCGCGAGCACGTCAGCCTTGAGGCTGTTGAGCCGCTCCCGCTCCTGCTGCCGCGACATCCGCAGGGCGTCGGCGACCGCGGGCACCAGCGGCGTATCCTCGGTGCCGAGCAGGCTGCGGACGGCCGCGAGCTCGGGTGGATCATCGGCCGCCGGGCTGCGTCCACCGGCGAAGTCGGGGGCCGCCTCCGCGGCGAGCCGACCGTAAAGCACGGCCACGTCGGCGAGCGACCGCGGCCGCTCGGCCGCCAGCATCGCGGCCACGAGTCGGTTGGCGGCGCCGGTCTCGACGGGATGCGCGGCGAGCCAGGCCGCCAGCCGGGCCGGGATGTCGTCGGCCGTCGCGCACGCCTGCCACGGCCCGAGCACGGGATGGTCCGGGCCGGCCTTCTCGAGCAGCCTCCGCAGCCGGTCGACGACGAGGTCCTCGAGTTCGTAGCCGTCCGCCAGCCGCGGCGGCCGGCCGTCCGGAGAACGCGGTGCGGGCCTGGCGACCTGGAGCAGGTAGTCGGCGGCGTGGGCGACGGCGTCGCGGACCACGCGGTCGCGAATCTTCCGTTCGTGGGCCACGACGGCCTGCCGCAGGTCCGCCTGCTTGGCGGCGAACGCGGTGCCGGCCGGGCCCGGATCCGCCGGGCCGATCGCCGGTGCCTCCTCCGCCATCGTGGTGCTCGCGAACACGCCGTGCAGGGCGTAGTAATCGTCGCTGCCGACGGGTTCGTACTTGTGGTCGTGGCAGCGGGCGCAGGCCACCGTGAGGCCCATCAGCCCGCGGCCCACGACGTCGATCGCGTCGTCGATCATGTCGTGCTCGGCCATGCGGCGGCCCACCGGCAGGAAGCCGAGGGCGGCGAGGTCGGCGGTGGAGGCCGCGAGGTCGGCCCCGCGGCCGCCCGGCTGGCACTGGTCGGCCGCGAGTTGGAGGATCACGAACCGATCGAGGGGCATGTCCTGCTCGAGGCTCGCCACCACCCAGTCGCGGTAGGTCCAGGCGAACGGGTAGCGGGGCCGGGCTACGGATGCGCCCTGGTAGCCGGGCGTATCGGCGTAGCGGGCGATATCGAGCCACTTCCTCGCCCAGTGCTCCGCATGCGCCGGGCTGGCGAGCAGCCGCTCGACGAGACCGCGGTAGGCCTCTTCCGTCGGCGCGGCGGCGAAGGCGTCGACCTCGACTGCCGGAGGCGGCAGCCCGGTAAGGTCGAACCACAGCCGACGCACGAGCGTCCGCGGGTCGGCCGGTGGCGCCGGGTCGAGGCCGATGGTGGCGAGTCCCGCGGCAATGAAGCGGTCGATCCGGCCGCCGGCGTCGGCGGGCATCGGCGGCTCGTGCCGCGTCGGAGGCGAAAAGGCCCAGTGCTCGACGCGGGCCGCTGCGATCCGGGCGGCGAGGGCGGCGCGGCGGTCCGTCACGGGTTCATCGGCCGCGGGCGGGCCGTCGTCCCAGGCGGCCCCGGTGGCGACCCAGGTCTCGAGCCACTGGATCTCCTCCTCCGAGAGCCGGGCGTCGGGCGGCATGGCCACGTCGCCGGCATGCTTCACGGCGGCGATCAGCCGGCTTGCCCGGGCATCGCCTGGCACGACCACCCTTCCCGCGTCGCTGCCGGCCAGCAGGCCGGAGCGGCTGTCGAGCCGCAGCCCGGCCTCGGCGAGTTTCGCGCCGTGGCACTCCTGGCATTTCGCGACGAGGAGCGGGCGGATCCGCCGCTCGAACAGGTCGCTCGGGCTGCCGGCCGCGGTCGACGTGCAGGCCACGAGGCAGGCGACGGCTGCCGGCGCGACACGGCTGACGGCCCAAGGGGCCGATGGGCCGTGGGTCGAGAGCCATCGGAGCAGTCCGTCACTGTCCATGGTCACACCTCTGGACCAAGTGTATCGGCGGCGCGAGGCCCGGCCTTCATGACGCCGCCAGCCACCGGACGCTCCTTGAAATGATGACGCCTCACCAACCTGGTGGAAAGCCCCGGAAAACCCGTTTTTTCGGCCGAAAAACCTGGTTTTGTAGTCGCCGGGAACCCCGTTCCCGGCTCCCCGGCCCAGCGGAATTGTGAATCGCCCGCACGGGGCTTCAGGCCTTGCCTGCGCGGATTTCGCGAGGGTTTTGCCCACGTTTTTGCGGCCTCTTCGTGGACTGCGCGCAGCCCGCGCGTCGTTTGGCACGGCCCGTGCATTTCCCTCCTCCGTCGCGACATCCCGCGGCGAACCGACTGCGAGTCGGACGCCGCGGGCGGTCGCGGCCGACGTCCCCACGGGGCGGTCGTGTTGGAGGTCCAGCAGGGCGGCATGTCCGCCCAAGGAGGTGCGCGATGATGGTCATGGCAGTCGGCATCACGTCCGACGAGATGCGGTCTCTGGCCGGACAGCCCGAGCGTCGTCCGATTCGGGCGCCGGGTGACATGCGGTGCCTCGTCGTCTCGGGTGACGGCGGATTCCGCGGTCGCCTCGAGATGGTTTCGGAACTCTGTGACGGTGCGACGTGCGAGGCGCCTGCCGACGTCGCCACCTTGGCCAGCGCCGTCGAAGGCGACTACCAGCTCGTGATCGTGGACATCGCCCATCCGTTGGGCGACCGCGTGAACGACTCGGTGGAGATCGCCGAGGAGTTCGCCAGCCGGCCGGGCACGCTGCTCGTCGTCTGCGGCTCCGAGGACAGCGTCGAGGATGAGTTGTGGGCGCGGCAACTCGGGGCCTGGGTGTATCTGCCCGGCGTTTCGGGTGGCGATGCCTTGGTGTCGCTGTTCACCGAGGCCCGCCGGGCCGGTGAGCGGCGGGGTGTCATGCAGTTGGTGTAGCGATCGGGAGCGGTGTCCGCATCCGGTCGTGTGGCCGGACGGACGGGGAACGAGGTTCAGTTTCGACGTCAACGCCCCTCGGGGCCTTGCTTAAAGGAGCAGTGTCATGAACGCAACGGTGGGATATCACGACGAAGAGATGAGCTACGCGGTCGACTTCGGTCGAGACCGCGACACGATCCAGAAGCGAAGCCGGCACCCGGACTATCGCCGCAAGGGCTCGGCCCCGGCGCGGGTCAACGGCATGCACTGCCGGCGCAACAAGCGCTGGACTTGGGGCAGCGGCCGCGGAGCCAGGGTGCTCAACATGCGGGCCTTTGCCGGATGCCTGGCGGTGGCAGTCGCGAGCCTCGCGGCAACCGCAACGGCCGTGACGATCGATTACCGCACGATTGGCAATGCCGGGAACGCCGGCAACACGGTGACGGGCACGGCAGGTCCGTCCAGCCCGTCCGGCCTCGGTGCCGTCTCGGCCGTCTTCCGCTTGGCCTCCCGGGAGACCACCAACGCGGAGTACGCCGAGTTTCTCAATGCGGTCGACCCCAATGGCACGAATCCGCGTGGCGTGTACTCGGGCTTTATGACGAGCAACGCGAACGGCGGCATCGACTTCAGCTCGGGAGCCACCGCGGGATCAAAGTACTCCGTCAAGGCCGGGGGACCGACCGGGGCGCCGGTCGGCACCAGTTTTGGCAGCATGCCGGTCAATTTTGTGACCTGGTTCTCGGCGGCTCGGTTCGTGAACTGGCTGAACAATGGTCAGCCTTCGGGTACGGCGGCGACCGCCTCAATGGAGGTCGGTGCCTACACGCTGAATAGTGCGACCTCCGGAAACCTCGTGGCCCGCAATGTGGGTGCCCAGGTGTTCCTGCCGAGTGTCAACGAGTGGTACAAGGCCGGCTTCCACGCGGGGTCGAACTCAACCTACACGCTCTATCCGACGAACAGCAACGCTGATCCGACAGCCACGATCTCGAACTTCACGCTCGCCAATGCGGCGAACTACAACAATGCCACGACGCGGCCGCTCAACGTCGGCTCGTACGTGAACACGACCTCGGCCTACGGCCTGTTCGACATGTTCGGCAACATCGCCGAGATGACGGACAACTCCGGACTCACCGCGAGCACTTCGTATCGGGCGATGGGCGGTGCCTTCAGCGGAGCCGCCTCCCTGTGGAACTCCAAGGCTGCTGCGGTCAACCAGCTCGGCACGGCAGGCGCTGCGAACTTCGGCTTCCGCGTCGCCGCTGTGCCGGAGCCGGGGACGATCGCCCTGGCCGGGCTCGGCATCGCGAGCCTCTTCGGGCTCGACTGGATGAAGCGGCGGAAGAAGCGGCAGGTTGAGTCCCGCGAGATCGCCTGATCGGTTCGAACCATCGACGAGTCACAGACCCCGCCCCTCCGCAAATGGAGGGGCGGGGTCGTCTCGTTTCCGGGGAGGCCGGCGGTTTTGACCGTGGCCGCGCGGCGGTGGTAGGGTCGCAGCATGCATTCTGCAGACGATCCAGCCGCCGCGGGCGGCTCCACGACGGGCGGCGGCATCGCCCCTGCGAGCGAGGCCACGGTGATCTCCACGGGCGCCGCGCCGACGGCGTCGGCGGTGGTGTCCACGGCGGAGATCGGCGCCGCCCTGCAGGGCACCATGCTCGGGCCCTATCGGCTCGAGCGGTTCGTCGGCGGCGGCGGCATGGGGGCGGTGTTCCGCGCACACGACACGACGCTCGACCGCGTGGTCGCCGTGAAGGTGCTCTCCCGAGCCCAGTCGGCCGACGAGGACATGCTGCGGCGGTTCCGCAACGAGGCCCAGTCGGCGGCCCGGCTCGACCATGAGAACATCGGCCGGGTCCACGCGGTGGGGAGCGACCGTGGCTGGCACTACATCGTCTTCGAGTTCATCGAGGGGCGGAACCTGCGGGATCTCGTTCGCGAGGAGGGGCCGTTCGCGGTCGGTCGGGCGATCGACGTGGCGATCCAGGTGGCCGATGCGCTCGAGCACGCCTCCGAACGGGAGGTCGTGCACCGGGACATCAAACCCTCGAACATCGTGATCACTCCGGCCGGGCGGGCCCGGCTCGTCGACATGGGACTGGCCCGGCTGGCTCCCGCGGCCGGCGACGTCGACCTGACCGCGAGCGGCATGACGCTCGGCACGTTCGACTACATCTCTCCCGAGCAGGCTCGGGACCCGCGGGCCGCCGACGTGCGGAGCGACCTCTACTCGCTGGGCTGCACGCTGTTCTTCATGCTCGCCGGCCGGGCGCCGTTCGCCGAGGGAACGATGGTGCAGAACCTGCTGCAGCACCAGCAGGATCTGCCGCCGCCGATCGACACCATCCGCCCCGACGTCCCCGAGCGTCTCGCCGCGATCCTGGCCCGGCTGATGGCCAAGGACCCGAACGACCGCTACCAGCGGCCCGCGGTGCTGGCGGCGGACCTGGCGGCCTGCGCAGCGGAGCATGGCATCGCGCTGACCGCGACGGCAGCCGGCACGGTGGCGCCGGCGGCTGCCGCGCGACCAGCGGCCAGTCCGCTGCCGTGGCTCGTGCCGCTCGTCATGCTCCTGCTCGCGGTGGCCGCCCTGTGGGTGAAGGCCGCCTTCGACCGGGCGCCGCCCGCGCCGCCAACGCCGGCCGCGGCTCCCGCGCCGAGCGCCCAGCCCGCCGACCCGCGCGACGCTGCCGGTTGAGCGGGTGGTGCCGGCGGACGGTTTTCAAGGGCCGAAAATTTCTTGACGTCTGGCCGCGCGGAATGTCTAGTAGGAGGTTGTCGCACGGCAGGCACGCCGCGCGGGACACCCCTCCTGGAGTCGTTCGATGAATCGCATCCGTCGGCAGGTTCTCGTCCTCGGTCTCGGTGTCGCTCTGGCGGGCGGTGGTCTCGCGCGGCCGGCCTTCGCCATCAAGCAGTTTCAGGACGAGTTCAAGAGCCTGTACGTGCAGGAGGGAACGCCACTGGCCGCCGAGGTCGAGCGGGCGAAGTGCAACATTTGCCACGTCGGCAAGGACAAGAAGGAGCGGAACGCCTACGGCAAGGCGCTCGACGAGCGGCTCGACAAGAAGGCCGACAAGGACGACAAGGAAAAGATCCGCAAGATGCTCGAGGAGGTCGCGGCGCTGCCGAGCGACCCGGACAAGAAGGATTCGCCGACATTCGGCGACCTCATCAAGGCGGGCAAACTGCCCGTGGCCACCCCGTAGCGGCGGCCGGCCGCCTCACGCCTCGGCCGCCTCGAGGACGAGCCGCTCCAGTTCCGGGCAGGCAGCGGTGTCGTCGGCGAGGGCTGGGTGGGCGAAGATCCGCACCCGCTTCACGAGATCGTCGAACTGCTCGCGGGCGTGGCTGCGGACCACGGGTGAAAGTTCCTCGAGCCGCCGCCACGTGGCGGCGGGGTCTGCCGCCCGGCGGCTGGGCCGCTCGCGGACCTGGAGGCGGAACTCGACCTCGCGTTCGGCCGGCGGCGCGTCGATCAGCAGGTGGGCGGGCTCCACCGCCCGGCCGAGCCGGTCCGAGAGCCGCGCTGCCAACCGCTCGGAGATGGCGACGGTGTCGGCGTAGCGCCGGCCCGCGCACGCCCGATGGAGCGCGGGCTGGTGCAGCGCGTCGAACGTCGCCACCCGCTTGAACAGGCGGCGAGTCGGGCCGAACAGGCCGGCGGCGAGTTCCGCAGCCGGGGAGCCGACTGCAGCCGCCAGCAGCCAGTCGGCGAAGGACCGATCGTCGCTCCGCACCAGGGTCCGCAGGTCGATCCGGTCGCGGACCGTCCACACGGCCCGCTGGAGCATGGCCGTGGCCGCGCGGACCGCGTGGTGCCAGTAGACCTCGCTGAACATCACGTACCTGGCGAAGACCATCAACTCCGCGGCCGTCCGCCCCTTCTCTCCGATCGCAAGGCCGGTGCCGGCGGCATCGAGGCAGAGGCTGGAAAGCAGCCGCTCCTGGTCGAAGTGCCGGCCGTACGGGACGCCGGCATGGAGGCTGTCGCGGGCGAGGTAGTCCATCTTGTCGACGTCGATCGGCCCGGAGAGGAGCGAATGCAGGATGCGGCCGGCCGGGTCGGCGGCCGTCCCGCCGATCAGTGCGTGGACCCGGTCGGGAGACGTGCCCCAGTCTCGCTCCAGGATCCCCGCCAAGCGGCCGCCGGTGAGGAGGCCGTGCACGAGGGTCTCATGGCGGGGCAGGTCCTCGAGTCCCATGTCCTCGAGCGGATGGCAGTAGGCCCAGTGGCCGACGTCGTGCAGCAGGGCGGCGGCGAGGAAGCCGCCGGCGTCCGTCGGGCCGACGATAGCGGCGAACCGCTCGTCGCGGTGCAGCCGCTGCAGGAAGCAGATCGCCAGGCGATAGACGCCGAGCGAGTGCTCCAGGCGGGTGTGCGTGGCGCCCGGATAGACGAGGGAGACGAGGCCCAACTGGCTGATCCGGGCCAGCCGCCGCATTTCCTCGGCATCGAGCAGCGCCCGCACCCGCGGCGTGAGCGGCACGGTGAGATCGGGCGGGATCCGCACGCCGTCGGCGGCCGATTCGAGGGCCACGAGTTCGGGAAGCGCGGAGAGCGACACGGTGATGCGGCTTTCAGAGCGGCGTCAGCCCGGCCAGCCAGCGGAGCAGGGCGGTGAACATCGCGTACAAGGAGAAGTGGGCGATCGCGCGGCCCTGGTCGAGATCGAAGGCCGCCATGGCCGCGATCACGCCCGGGATGAAGAACAGCGGCCCAAGGTAGAGCCAATTCCACATCTCCGCCGTCCGCTCGGGCGGCAGCAGCCCCCGGGCACACCACAACCCGGCGTAGATCGCGGCGCACGCCAGGCTGCGGAGGAGGAAGTCGCGGCCATGGTAGGGCTCCAACTCCCGGTCGCGAACGCCCACGTAGCCCAGCGCCGCACAGGGCACGGCGACGAGGAAGCCGACGGTCGCTGCAAGCCAGGCGGGCGGCACCGGCGGAAAGACCGCCCGCGACAGCCAGGCCAGGCACATCACCGTCAGGGCTCCGGCCACGGTGGCGACGAAGGCCACGGTGGATATCGGCTGGTCGATCCGCCGGATCGGGGCCAGCGGCGCGCGGCCGCCGGCGGAGGTGGCCGCCGCCGGCTCGGGTTCGTGGATCGTGACCGCCTTGACGGTGTTCGCCGGGATCGTGATCGGCTTCTTGCATTTCGGGCAGGGGCCGGTCTGGCCGGCGAAGCGATCGCTGACGGTGAACCGCGACTTGCATCCGGGACAAACGACGGGGATCGGCATGGGCGGGCCGCCGCGAAGGCGGGACAT
>JBJTHX010000478.1:0-6019 GCA_046094745.1 Planctomycetia bacterium | reverse complement strand
AGCCAGAATCCCGGCCGGTCGACGACATTCACCTCGGGCTCGACCGTGCTCTTCGACGTGGTCGTGCCGACGCACTCCTTCGCCGTCAGCAGGGAGACGTCGAACGTGGCGTTGGCGATCGTGCCGCTGCGGATCGAGAAGGCGATCGTGATCGGCTGGTTGTTGACGTCGAGCAGGCCGCCGTCTGCCTCGGCCACGCCGGTGCCGATCTGGTTCGTGCCGGTGCGCAGGAGCCGCCCGCCGCGGACGAGCACGCCGCCGGTGAACGTGTTGGCAGTGCCCGTGAGCGTGAGCGTGCCGGTGCCCGACTTCGCCACGCCGAGCACTCCCAGGCCGCCGCGGGTGTCGGTGATGCTGCCCGAGTAGGCGTACGAACCGCTCGAGGCGCCCGACGTGTCGAGCCCGATGAAGGCACCGGACACAAAGCCGCTCGTCTCACCCCCTTGCTGGGTGAGCGTGGCGATGTCGGCGTCGGTGAAGGCTCCCGCCGCGTCGCCCACGCGGAAGCTCATCGCCGCCCCGCTGCCGGTCGTGAAGTTAAACGGGTTCCACTTGGTCGTGTCGGCGTTGTAGAACGCGTTGCGAGTGCCCCAGACGAGCTCGCCGCCCGTGACGGCGGTGGTGCCCGTGTAGGTGCTGGTCGCGGTCACGATCAGCGTGCCCGGGCCGTCCTTGAGCACGCCGCCGCCGCCCGAGATGCCGACGCCCGCGTTGTTCGTGCCGTTGACGAGGATCGTGGCGGCCCCGCCGAACGTGACGTTACCCAATTGGCCAGGCTCGTTGGCACTTTCAAAGGCACCTCGGGTCACGACATTGCCCGAGAGCGTGAGCCGGTCCGCGTCGGCATTGATCCGGGCGCCGAGGCCCTGGATGGTGATCGTGCCCGTGAGGAAGTTCTCGCCGAACCGGCTCCGGAGCGCACCGCCCTCCGCGACGCCGCCCCCGCCGATCAGCCACGTCGCCACCGTGCCGAAGGTGATCCCGCCCAGCCCTGCGGACGGCGCGAACTCGATCGCGCTGCCGTAGGGGGATGACGCCACCGCGTATTGACCCAGATAGTTGGAGTTGGTCAGTCGAGCCACGCCCTCGCCGATCACGACGCCTTCCAGGCTCGTGAAGCCCGAAACGATATCCCGAAATGCGAGCACGACCGTACCCGGGCCGGCCTTGATCCAGTTCTGCTGTCCGGGAGACCAGACCGAGTTCGCCAGCGTCAGTTCGGCGTTTTCCGCGACGTAGACGCCGCTGTTGTCTGTGCCCCCGTTGAGGCCGCCGGTGCCGGTGATCGTGTACTTCCCGTCGCCACCGCCCGCGTAGAGGATCGTGGCACGATTGTCGAGGCCGAGGCCGAACCCGTTGAGGTCGAGGACGTCGGAGAACCCTTCGTTTTGGATCTTGAGCGACCAGCCGGCCTTGGCCGCGGTGATCCGGCCGCCGCCGGTCAGTGAGAACGTCGTCGCCCCCTGGGCGGACGTGTTGGCGGCAAGATCAAGCGACGTATAGCCCGCGTACGCCTGGACGAACCCGGAGCCGTCCACCGTCGCGAAGTCGGTGCCGTTGACGAAAGCCTTGCGGCCGAGGAGGCCGTTGACGTTCGTGCCCGTGGTCTTGAGGATCCCTCCGCCGCGGATGTTGAGCGTGCTCGTGAAGTCCATCATGCCGCCGACGCCGGTGGCCATGGCCCCCACGTTGAGCACGCCTGCTCCGCTCGCACGGCCGAGATTCCAGGCCCCGCTGTGGTAGTTGATCGTGTTGCCGGTGAGCCGCGCCACCACCTCCTCGCCCCCCGGGGCGCTCGGCGTGCCGACCAGCATGATGTCACCACCCGATCGTTGGATACCGTACGTACCGGCATTGAGGGACAGGCCCGACGTGTCGTCGAGTTTGCTACCGTTGTTCACCGTGTAGTCGAGGACGAGCGTGCCACCGCCGCCGTGGATGTTTGTCTGTCCGATGAACGTGTTGTTGCCCGTCATCCGCGTCGTGCCGCCACGCGCGATGACGAAACCACCGTTCGCCGTGGATGTGCCGGAGACCGCGAACGTGCCCGAAATCGGTCCGATGTCGAAGTTGCCGTTGCCGTAGAGTTTCAAATTACGGTTGAATTCTGTGGTCAACGCCCCCATCGCGACTCTGCCGGCGGCCACGGTGTTCACGACGATGAACGGTCCCGAACCACCGGGATGGATCGTCTGCGCCGAGCCGGAGAGGACCAGCGTGCCGCCGCCGCTGCTGAAGCGAGCCCCCCCCAACGTGATCGGCGCGGCGATCGTGGACGATGCGATCGGACCGAGGGCCAGTGCACCTCCCGGAGAGAGCGAATTGAAAGCCAAGGTTCCCGTCAGGGAAGCGAACGGCGTGGGGTGCGCGACGATCAGCGGGCCGCCCGCGTCGATCCGGACGTTCCCGGTGCCGGTGAGCGTATTGGCCCCCGTCAGCGTCCACGACCCGTTGCCCGACTTGATCAGGCTGACTGCGGTGTTGTTCGCCGCGTTGGGAATCGCGCCGATGCTGCCGGCGCCAGACCCGGTGAGCGTGATCGTGCGGGCGCCCGTGCCCGAGATCGTCATGGGCGACGTCAGCGCGAGCGTGCCGACACCGGCGGCGTTGAGCGTGACGGCGCCGTTGCCCGTCAGGTCGAGGACGCGGTCGGAAGTGTGGCCAACGCCGTCGTAGACGAGCGTCAGGTTTGCCAGGCCAATCGTGCTGCTGGCAAGGGTGGGCAAGCCGAAGGAATTGGGCGTCGTGCCGCTGACGTTCGCAATCGAGTCGAAGATCAGTCCACCCGCGTCGTGCCGCGTGCGGCCGGTGAACGTGTTCGCCCCGCGAAGCGCGAGCGTGCCTGAACCGAGTTTCGTGAATCCAGCCGTGCCAGTCAGCGTGGCCGAGATCACGTCGGCCGTGCCAGTGCTCGTGACGCTCCCCGACGTCGCGAGGTTTGCCAGTGCCAGCGACCCGTTGGTCAGCGTGCCCGACACGAAGCTGAAGGCGTTGGAGAACGTGTTGCCGCCGAGGTCGAGGATGCCGCCCTCGACCGCGCCCGTGCCGCTGCCCATAGACGATGGCCCGGGCAGAAGGAGTCGGCCGGCCGCAACCCGCACGCCGCCGGTTAATGTGTTCGAGCCGGACAGCGAGAGGGTGCCCGTGCCGTACTTCGAGATGCCGATTGCGTTCGCGTTGGCGATTTGCGACGGGAGCAGGAAGGTGCCGCTGGAGACGTTCGTCGTATCGATGCCGAGAAAAGAGCCCGCCAAGAAGCCGCTCGTGGATGTGCCCAGACCGGCCAGCATGGCGATGTCGGCATCGGTGAACTCGCCCGCCCCGCCCACGTTGACGACGAGGTTGGCGCCGGAGGTCGTCGTGAGGTTGTCGGCCGTCCAGGCCGAGGTGCCGCCGCCATACATCGCCAGTCGGTTGGCAAACCGCAGGGCGCCCGCCGTGATCCGAGTCGGCCCCGTGTAAGCGTTGCTGGCCGAGAGGACGAGCACGCCGGTCCCAGCCTTCTCAAGGCCGGTCACCGGAAAGACGGCATCGGAGCCATTGACAATCGGGCCGGTGACCCGGAACTCGCCCGTGCTTGCCACTGTGACAAGCCGCCGGCCGGAGGCAGACGCCGTGTCGCCCAGCGACACCTGCCCGGTGCCCGTGTTCAACGCGTTCGTGCCGTCAAACCCAAAGTCGGAGTTCCAGACCTGCGGGTTGCCCGCGATCGTCAGATTATTGGCGCTCGCGTAGAGATAGATCCCGTTACCGCCGACCGTGAACGTGCCCGTGCCCAGGGCGTTGGCGTGGCCGATGAAGAACCGACCGACACTCCCCGTGACGACCGTGCCGCCGGAGTGTGTGTTCGAACCAGACAGCGTGATGCCGCCGTAGTTGTAATTCTGGGTATTGGGCTCCAAGACCAACTGGCCGGGCGTCGCGCCCGAGTCGGAGATCGGCGCGGAGAAGGTCATGCTGCCCAGCGCACCTGGCTGGTTACCGAGGACGAGACGCCCCGAGTCTCCAATCCGCAGCCTGCCGGTCGTCGCGTTGAAGGTGTAGCCGCCGCTGGCGTTGTTGTTGAGCCCGCGAATCGCGTTGACGGTGAGTTCGTTGGTGCCGAGTCCAAGCGTGTAACTCGTCGTCTGACTGGATGCGCCCACTTGCAGCACGTTCGCCGTCGCGGATGTCGCGAGCGTGCCGGAACTTAAGATGATGTAGTTGTCCGTGCCGCTGAAGGTGGTGACGCCGAACGTGCCCGATGTCAGCGTCGCCGCACGAAGCGTGCCGCTCACCAACGCCGCAAAACTTCCGGAGGCGAAGTTCGCGAACGGCAGCACGCGGTCGGTGCCGCCGACCGTGACCACGGAGCTTGTCGCGGCGGCGGCGGCGTCCGGCAACCGGATCACGCCACCGGTGGAGGTGACAGTGCCCAGGTTGAGCACGGCCGTGCCGCTCGTTCCGGGCGCCAACGACAGGTTGGCAAATCCGCCCGGCAGCAGGTTCGTGGCGGCGAACGTCTGCGAACTCGTGCGGCTGGCACTGCCGGTGAGGTTGAGCCGGCCGGCCCCGGCGAAGGCGAGCGTGCCGGTCGAGGCCAGGATGTTCGCGTTCGGGGCCGCCGGACTCGTGGAGTTGAACGCCAGATTGACGAAGGCGTTGTCCTGCAGCATCGTCAGGCCGGTGTAGGTGTTGGCGGCCCGGAGGTTGAACGTGCCCGACGACGCGAACTCCAGGCCCAGGCTGCCGCCCGAGCCGCCGTCGGAGAGCACGCCGTTGAGATCGATCGTGGGGCCGGCACCGGTCCCGGAGACGAGCAGCGTCTGATTCGTGCTCGTGGCGGCGGTGCGGGCGATCGGGCCCCAGATCGTGGTCGCACCACCGAACCGCCAGGCCTGCGAGTCGGCGAGCGAGAAGGAGACGTTCGCGGCGGAGTTGAAGGCACCGGCAGGCTTGAAGATGCCCCCCCGCGCCGAGCACGAACGACTGGGCCGTGGCCGCCGCGAAACTGCCGCTCTGCGTGAACGTGGGCAGGAACGAGATGCCGCGGGCCGAGCCGGTCTCCGAAAGCGTGACCGTGATCGCCGAACCGGTGGCCGACGTCATCGGCAGGACGGCGGTCGTCGTGAGATTGGGCACGGCGTTGGCCGCCGTCGTCGCGCTCAACGTGGTGGACCAGAGCGCGGAGTTGCTCCACGTGCCGTTGCCGCCGGTCCAGTAGTAAGTCGTTTGCGCGACGGCGGAGCCACCGAGTGCAAAAAGGGCGACGCACGCTGCGAGCGCGAGTCGCGACGCGGTGCCGGCGAGGCGCGACACTCGCCTGCCGTCGTGACGCCCATCCTCACTCCGCCATGACGGAACGAGTGCGAACCGATGGCTACCCATGATTCCTTCCGCAGATGAGCATCGCTACGACCGAAAAGCACCGCGGTCGATCATGACCTAGGTCAGCTCCACCCCGCGGAATCCAAAAAATAGCCCAAAGACCCCGACGACGGCAAGCCCCTGAATGGGGAAAAAACCGGGTTTGTGACGAGTTTCTTGTGGCCCGAGAGCCACCCGAACT
Source organism: Planctomycetia bacterium (assembly GCA_046094745.1). Taxonomy (GTDB): domain Bacteria; phylum Planctomycetota; class Planctomycetia; order Pirellulales; family UBA1268; genus QWPN01. The sequence goes on along the minus strand of JBJTHX010000478.1, from coordinate 471 downwards.
ACACTTCTTGTCGGTCGGGCGGGGCCGGGAGGCACACTGCCGCCCGGTCCGGGCCCGAATAGGCGGCCCCGTCCCCCAGGCGCCGATGCACCGCAGCCGGCCGGTATTCGCGATTCTTGGCTGGCTCGCTGCCATGGCGGCGAGCCCCGGGGCCGTCCCGCCGGCCGGCCAGGGCCCCCAGCAGCCGCCCGCCTGGCAGGCCGTCTTCTCCGACCCTGATGCCTGGCAGTTTCCCACGCTGGAAGACCTCCAGGGCTGGGTCGAGCCCTACCCGGGCACCCAGGCCCCCTTCGCGACCGCCGTCGTCAAACATGCCAACTACCTGCTCGGGGAGGGGGCGATCGACGTCACGCTGCCGAAAACCGAGGGGCTTCTGCGGCTCAAGCGGCCGCTGGTGCCCGGCAAGGCGCTGCGACTGCGGCTGGTCGACTACCCCCCCACGATCATCGCCTGGAGCGGCACGGCCGGCGC
>JBJTHX010000477.1:0-3150 GCA_046094745.1 Planctomycetia bacterium | reverse complement strand
CCCGTGGACTGCCCGGCACCTGCGGCGGCCGGCTGCGGCTGGCCGCCACTGCGGCCGCCGGACTTGTTCTTCTTTTTCTGCTTGTGCTGCGTCGCGACCATGGGGCTGCCGAGCGGTCTCCGATTTCCTTCGGGGCACGTGGGCCGGTATCGTAACCAAGACGCCGGCCGTTCTCCACGGCCGGCATCCTCGTGGAGCCAACCCATGCGGTCCCTCGCGCCCCGTGCCGTCATCAACCTGCTGCTGGCGGGCCTGTTCGCCGCCGCGGCACCGGGTCTGGCCAACGCCGAGCCGCCAGCCGAGACGGCCCCTGCAGCGGCTCCACGGCCCGCCACCCGTCCCGACCGCCACCCGGAACTGAAGCGGCTCTCGCGGACGGAAGAGGGGTGGATCGACAAGGCGAAGCAGGAGGTCGTCGTCGGCGGCCGGGTCGTCCTCGACAAGGGCCCGATCGAGGTGTTCGCCTGTGTGGAGAAGACCAAGGAGCACGAGGCGATCGTCGCCACGCGGTCCACGGCCCGGCTGGTGCACGCTGCGCTGTTGGCGATCGGGCTCGATCCCGGCAATCCGGCCTCGTTCGCCGACGGCTACGCGCCCGCCAAGGGACCGATGGTCCGCGTCCGGATGCGGTGGAAGGACGCCGCGGGCAAGGCCCACGAGGCGCAGGCGCAGGACTGGATCCGCGACCATGGAACCGGCAAGCCGCTCGCGGGAGACTGGGTGTTCGCGGGCAGCGTCTTCTGGCAGGATCCCAACGACGGGGCGGAGTACTACCAGGCCGACGGCGGCGACCTGATCTGCGTCTCGAATTTCCCGACCGCGATGCTCGACCTGCCGTTCGAGAGTTCGCAGCAGAACGCGGAACTGGCCTACGAGGCCTTCGAGGGCCGGGTGCCGCCGCGGGACACCGACGTCGAGATCGTCCTCTCGCCCGCCGACTGAACCCGGAGGCGGTTCAGCCCACGTGGCAGTGGGTGAGGATTTCGGCGGGCGTGGCGATGTAGCCGGTGTAGAAGGGGCCGAACTCGGCGTACCGGGCGCTGGCCTCGTCGAACCGCATCGTGTAGACGATCTCCTTGAGCCAGTCGGGCCGCCGCGCCCAGAGCGACACGCCCCACTCCCAGTCGTCGAGCCCGACGGCCACCGTGATCAGTTGCGTCACGCGGCCGCCGAACTTCATCCCCGACGCGCCGTGCTCCGCCATCAGCCGGCTCCGCTCGGCGAACGGCAGGGTGAACCAGTTCTCCCCGACCTTCCGCTTCTTGTTCATGGGGTAGAAGCAGGCGTTGGGCCATGGGGGCAGATCGGGCTCGAGCCGCGCCTGCCGCATGGCCGGCTCGCGGGCTGCGTAGCCCTGCACCTTGGCCTTGTACGACGGGCTGTCGGCGATCTCGCCCTCGGCCACCAGTCGGGCCGCATACTGCTCGACCGTGGGCACGTACTCGCTCACCTCGGTGAGGCTCACGAAGGAATAGGTCGGCACGACCGCCGCGCCGAGCGGGCCCGCGAGCAGCCGCTGGTGCACGTCGTCGACGGCGAGCGGCGATGGGTCCATCGCCACGACGCCGAAGTCGGCCTTGTGCCCCGGCACGCGCCAGGTCTGCAGCCGACGCGGGGCATGCGGACCGACGGGATCGAGCGCCGCGGCGAAGGCCCGGCGGCCGGCCGCGAGTTCCGCCGCCGTGAAGCCCGCCAGCCGGCCCCGGTCGAACGCGTAGAAGGAATGGGTGACGTGCCAGCCGCTGCACGGCTCGATCGACGTCTCGATCGTCTGGGCGGCGGCATGTGGCGGTGGACCACCGGGCCGGTGCGGTGCGGCCGACGGCGGCGAGGCGTTGGACTGTGACACGGGGAGCGGCTCCGGACGGGGAAGTGCGGTCGGACGCGGGTCGGACGAGTCTATGCCGCGGGGCCGCCGCTTCCCAGCCGGAGGAATGGCCGCCGCCTGTCCAAGACGCCCCGCGGGGCGGTAGGATGAGCGGTCGGTGAGAAGAACGCACGTCGAGGGGCGCACAACATGGGACAGGCGATCGTCGATCCGGCCGAACTCCGGCGTTTTGCGGGCAGCCTGCGCAGGTTCAGCGACGAGGTGGTGGCGCAGATGCAGATGGTGCAGCGGCAGTTGGCGGCGCTGAGTTCCACCTGGCGGGACCAGGAGCAGCAGAAGTTCGCCGAGGAGTTCGAGCAGCAGCTCGGCACCTTCAAACGGTTCGCCGAGGCAACCGGCGAATACGTGCCGTACCTGATCCGCAAGGCGGAGCGGGTCGAGGAATACCTGCAGCAGCGCTGACCGCGGAACCGGAGCCCCCGCATGTCCGATCAGGCCGAGGTCAAGTCGATCGACACGCTCGCCTTCGTGAAGGCGGCGGTCGCCACGTTCGCGCACGAGGCCAACCAGGCCGTGTCGGAGATCGAGATCCAGGGTCAGCGGGCCGTCGACTGGGTCACCGTCGACAGGGCCGCCTTCTGGAAAGCCGAGATCCGCCGGCGGTCGGACCTGGTCAACAAGGCGATCAAGGACCTGGAGCACTGCCGCACGTTCAAGAAGGTCGGCGACAACACGCCGTCCTGCGTCGAGGAGAAGAAGGCGCTCGACAAGGCCCGGAAGTTGCTCGAGACGGCCGAGCGGAAGGCCGAGGCCGTCCGCCGCTGGACGCCGGTGGTCCAACAGCAGTTCCGCGAGACATGCGTGCGGCTCGTGCGGTTTCGCGAAGTGATCGACGTCGACTGCCCGCGGGCGATGGCCCAGTTGGAGCGGATGCTCAAGGCGCTCGAGGCCTACCGGACCGCCGCGAGCCCGGCCGCGGCCGCCGGCCACGGCGGCGGCACGGGAACCCAGAGCGTGACCCGGCAGCTCGACGAGCAGGCCCCGCCGCCCCCCGCGACCGACACCGCCGCCGCGGCCTCGGAGACCGCGTCATGAGAGTCGGCGACCTGTCCAGCGGCGCCTCGAAGATGGCCAACGGGCTCAAGCAGCTCAACATCAAGTGGGAGTCGGCCAAGGAGACCTGGAACGACACCCGGGCCAAGGCCTTTCAGAAGGACAACGTCGAGCCGCTCTTGCCCGCCGTCAAGGAGACGCTCGACGCGGTGGGCCGGCTGGCAGAGGTGCTCGACCGGGCGATCCGCGACGTGAGCGAACTCGACGAC
>JBJTHX010000476.1:0-4913 GCA_046094745.1 Planctomycetia bacterium | reverse complement strand
CCGGAAGCGTGGCCATGAGGAACATGCTTTCGGCGATCACCTGGGCCTGGCCCCGCTCCTCGGCTCCCACGCCCGGATAGGCGCCGGGCGTGTCGATCAGGCAGATCACCGGCAGGCCGTACTTCGCCGCCAGCCGCATCTTGCCCATCGCCTTGCGGTAGCCTTCGGGATGCGCGCAGCCGAAGTGGCAGGCCTGCCGCTCGGCGAGCGTCTTGCCCTTCTGATGACCGATCACGAGCACCTTGTGCTGGTCGAGCTTGGCGAAGCCCGTGAGCATCGCCGGATCGTCACCGAACGACTTGTCGCCGTGAAGCTCCACGAACTCGTCGAACACGAGCGCCAGGTAGTCGCTCGTCTTCGGCCGGTCGGGATGCCGGGAAACCTCGATCGTCTGCCAGGGGTCGAGGCCCGAGAAGACGGTCCGCTGCACCTCGACGAGTTCCCGCTTCAGCCGCCGCAATTCCTCCTGCTGGTGGGCCCCCAGGGGCGCGGCCTCCAGCGCGGCGATCCGGTCCTCGATCTCGTAGATCGGTTTTTCCAGCGGCAGGCGGTGCAGGCCGGCGGCCATCGGCAGGTCTCGCAGGAAGGACTCGAAGTCGCAGATTGTCCCCGCGTGACGCTGCCGGAGTCAATTCCGGTTGCCGCGCCGCCCGTCAGGCCCCGGCCCGCTCCAGGAGCCGCACGCTCTTGAGTTGCTGGAGCACCTCCTGCATCGACGCCGGCCGGTCGGCCGGCCGCTTGGCGAGCAACTTTCGCACGAAGGCGGTGCCGCCCGTCGTCGCGTTCGGGTTGAATTGGTCGACGCCCGGAGGCGCGGCCGAGACGTGCTTGTTGAGCAGGTCGTTGGCGTTCGCCGCGGTGAACGGCGGCCTGCCGGCGAGCAGTTCGAACAGCACGCAGCCGAAGGAGTAGATGTCGGACCGCGCGTCGAGGGTCTCGCCGCGGATCTGCTCGGGCGACATGTAACTCGGCGAACCCTGGGCGACCGTCTTGCCGCCGAGCAGTTTTCCGAAGAACCCGGACGCCTTGGCGGCGATCGCGAAGTCGATGAGTTTCACCTGGCCGTCGGGCGCGGCGAGCACGTTGTCGGGCTTGAGGTCACGGTGCAACCAGCCACGGGCGTGCATGTGGTCGAGGCCCAGGGCGATCTCCGTCACGATCCGCTGCAGTTTCGGCGCCAGGGCCGCGACGCCGGCCGTGATCTGCTTCTTGAGATTCGGATGGGGAAACAGCTCCATCACGAGATGCGGCGGGCCATCCGAGGTGACGAGCCGGTCGACTCGGATGATCGTCGGATGGTCGAGCGACTTGGCGACCTTCAGCTCGTGCTCGAGCAACGTGCGCTGCTCGGGATCGTCGGCCATCGCGGGCACGACCACCTTCCCCGCCACCCTGCGGCCCGGCGGCGTCTCCACCGCCTCCCAGATCTGGCAATGGCGGCCCACGCCGATCTGCTGGACGAGCTTCAGGGGGCCGAGTTGTTCGGGAATGCGGGCCATAGGAGCGGATCCAGTCGTGTCGAGACAAGCACCAGGCCCTCGGGCGGCGCGGTCGGGCCGGCGGCCGCGCGACTGCGCGCCGCGAGCGCCGTGGCCGGCCAGTCGGCCGGCCGTCGCCCGGCCCCGACCATCACCAGCGTGCCGGCGATGATCCGCACCATGTTGTGCAGGAACCCGTCGCCCTCGACCTCGATCCACACCTCGGCATCGGCCGCATCGTCGGGCCCGGCATGGCGCAAGACGGAGAGCGAAAGGATTGTGCGCACTTTCGAGAGGCGTGAGGAGGGGGTGGTCTCGAAACTGGTGAAATCGTGCCGGCCCACGAGGCCGACCGCCGCCGCCTGCATCGCCGCCACGTCCAGCCGCCCCCGCCATCTCCAGACGAGGTGCCGCGCGAGCACGGGTCGCCAGGCGGCGTCGTGGATCCGATAGCGGTACTGCTTGGCCGTCGCCGCGGCCACGGGGTCGAAGTCGGCGGCCAACTCGCGGGCGGCGACGACGGTCACGTCGGCCGGCAGCCGGGCGTTGAGGGCCCGCATCCAGACGTCGGCGGCGAGGCCGCCGCAGGTCGTGAAGGCGGCGATCTGGTCGAGGGCGTGGACGCCGGCGTCGGTGCGGCTCGAGCCGCGGACCAGCACCTCCTCGCCGGAGACCGCCCGCACGGCATCGGTCACCACCCCCTGCACCGTCGTCCGCCCCGGCTGGACCTGCCAGCCGGAATAGCGGGTGCCCTCGTAGGCGAGCCGCAGGCCGATCCGGCGGGGCGGGCCGGAGGCCGTCATGCCCGCACCGTCTTCGCCCCCGTCCCCTTCCGCGCCAGCCATTCGGCGATCTGCACGGCGTTGGTAGCCGCGCCCTTCCGCAGGTTGTCCGACACGCACCACAGGGCGATGCCGTGGGGGCACGAGATGTCCTCGCGGATCCGCCCCACGAACACCTCGTCGCGGCCGCTCGCCGTCCGCGGCTGCGGATACCGCTTCGCGGCGATGTCGTCCTCGACGACGATGCCGGGGAAGGCGGCCAGGAGCCGCCGGGCCTCGTCGGCGGAGAGTTTCTTCTCCGTCTCGATGAGGATCGACTCGCTGTGGCCGTTGGCCACCGGCACGCGGACGCACGTGGCGCTGACCGCGATCGACTCGTCACCGAGGATCTTTCGCGTCTCGAGCACCATCTTCATCTCCTCGCTGGTGAAGCCGTTGGGCTTCGGCGAGCCGATCTGCGGGATCAGGTTGGCGGCGATCGCGTGCGGGAACACCTGCTTCGCCTCGGGCTGCCCGCCGAGCCAGGCATGCGTGCCCTGTCGCAGTTCCTCGGTGGCCGCCAGGCCGGCCCCGCTCACCGCTTGGTAGGTGCTCACCACCACCCGCCGCACGCGGGCGGCGTCGTGCAGCGGCTTCATCACCATCACCATCTGCGTGGTCGAGCAGTTGGGGCTGGCGATGATCCCCTTGTGCCGCAGGATCGCCTCGGGGTTGACCTCCGGGATGACCAGCGGCACGTCGGGGTCCATCCGGTAGAAGGCGCTCTCGTCGACGACGACGGTGCCCCGCTCCACCGCCCAGGGCACGAACTCCGCGGCCACCTCGTCGGGCGTGCTGCCGATCGCGACGTCCACGCCCGTGAACGAGTCGGGCGTCAGTTCCTCGACGTCGAGCCGCGTGCCGGCCACTTCGAACGGCCGGCCGGCGGAGCGGGCCGAGGCGAGCAACTTGATCCGCCGGGCGGGGAACTGCCGGGCCAGGAGCAGTTCGACGATGATGCGGCCCACGGCGCCGGTGGCGCCGACTACGGCGAGCGTGTCGATCATGGCTTGGTGCGAGGAATGACTGTGGAGGGAAGGAAGCGGTCGGAAAGGAAACCCAGGAAGCGGTGCCAGGTGGCGGCGGGAATGAAGGCGAGGTTCGCCGCGATCATCGCCAGCCCGAACTCCATCATGCCCATCGCAAGGCCGATTCCCAAGTGCACCGCCACGGCCATCGCGATCCACAGCCGGCGGGTGAGCCGGGGCCAGACGAGCGCGGGATAGGAAACCTCCCAGAAAAGCGTACCCAGCGTGAGCAGGTTCGTCACAAGGGGATGCCGGGCGAGCCAGGTGAGGTCGAGCGTACGATACTGCACGTTGGCCGCAGCGCCCCACAGGGCCGTGCCCTCCCACCAGCTCGCCCCGAGCATCTTCCCGCATCCCGAGAAGAAGTAGACGACTCACAGGTGCAGCTGCAGCAGCCGCAGGGCGATGGTGGCCGCCACCGACCGCTCCCCGTCGCCCCCCCCTGCCCCGAGGAGGCGATCGAGCGAGAGCCGGGCGCCGGACGGGCCGATCGCCAGCGGGATGAGCAGCATGCCGAGCGTGTCGTCGAGGCCGAACGTGTTGAGCGGCGCGCGGTTGGCGGCGCTGATGAAGCCGAGGAGCGCGGCGACGGCGGCCACCGGCGTGGCCAGGCCGAGCGTGAGCAGGATCGCGGCGGCGAGCGTGAGCCCGGCGATCACGCGGATGCCGTTCGGGCCGGGCGCGGCGAAGTAGCCGCTCCACTGCCAGGGCTGGTCGTTCATCCGCCACACCCGCTCGGGCGGCAGCCAGCCGCCGGCGCCGAAAAAGGCGTCGACGTCGGAGAGCCAGACGAAGCTCGACCAGGCCAGCAGCAGGCCGGTGGCGATGCGGACGACCGCCAGCGGCAGCGGGTCGGCGGGGGTGAACCAGAAGGCGTTCCAGGCACGGGCCCAGGAACCGCACCACGACTCCCCTGCCCCGCCCTGCTCCGGCGGCGCATCGGCCCGCGGCCTGACCGTGACGATCCGCGTGTCGCTCATCGTGCGGGCTCCCCGGGCCGGGCGAACGTGCCCAGCGGCGTGACGACGTCGGCGCCGACCGTGCCCGTGACGACCTCCTCCGGTGTCGGCAGGTAGTGCTCGACCATCTCCAGTTGCACCCGATCGCCGCCGGTGGCCCGCAGCAGGTTGCCGGCGACGCCCTTCACGCGCGGCAGCCACTCCGGCTTGGCCCGCTCCCGCACGTCCCGCGGCGCCTCGCTCGTGGGCACCTGGGCGGCGATCTTCTCGGCGATCATGAACCGGCGGTGATAGAGCAGCCGCGGCCAGTCGCGGTCGCGGTCGGGAATCTTTCCCGTGCGGGTCGAGCCGTCGGGCATGGTGACCGACCAGCGGATCTCGTGGCCGGGCCCGGGGTCGGGCGCGAAGAACCGGTAGCCGTGGTCGAGGTGGAGCGCCCCGACGAGCGGCCGCAGCGGCTGCCGCAGCCGGCCCGCGAGTTCGCTCGCCGGCGGCGGGCCGGCCAACGGCGGAACGATCACGGCGGCCAGGTAGCCGGCGATCAGGAGCGACGCGAGCCAACGGGCGGCACGCGACCAGGGCTGCGCGGCGGTGAGGGGCGAGGCGTTCACGGGGCGGGGATCGGGG
>JBJTHX010000475.1:0-3961 GCA_046094745.1 Planctomycetia bacterium | reverse complement strand
CGCTCAAGCAGCGGCAGCCGTCCGCCGGGAAGGCGGTGCTCGAACTGCCGGTGCTCGACGCCTTCAACGGCCCCCTCAAGATCGACCAGATCTGGCTGCCCGACCTGACGCTCAACAACAACTTCCGCAACGTGGCCCGGTTCGACCGCTGCACGACGTGCCATCGCGGCATGGACAAGACGGCCCCGGGCTCGCCCACGGAGCCGGCCTACTGCGAGGCCAGCACCGTCGAACTGGCCCTGCCCCCGCCCGCGGAGCGGCCGGCCTCGACCGCCGTCGAGGGCGACGGCAACGCCCAGCTCGAATCGCTTTACGGGCTGCAGCTCGCGCCCCGCGGCCTGTTCGCCGCCGAGGATCCCACGGTCAGCGTCGTCGTGCCCGGATCGATCGCCGCGCAGGCGGGCCTCCAGGTGGGCGACGTGATCGAGGAGGTGGACGGGCGGCGGACCCTCGCCCGCTCGGTGGCGACCGCCGCCCTCGTCGAGTCGCCGCGGTGGGGCACGCCGCTGGATCTCGAGGTCCGGCGCGGCGTGCCGCAGCCGTATGCCACGCATCCGCGGCTCGACCTGTTCGTGGGCGATTCGAGCCCGCATCCGATGAAGAACTTCGGCTGCACGATCTGCCACCAGGGGCAGGGAAGCGCGACGAGCTTCATGTGGGCGTCGCACTCGCCGAACACGCCCAAGCAGGCCCACCAGTGGCACGACGAGCACGGCTGGTTCAACAACCACCACTGGATCTTCCCGATGCTGCCGGAGCGGTTCGAGGAGTCGAGCTGCCTCAAGTGCCATCACCAGGTCGTGGATCTCGAGCCCTCGGAGCGGTTCCCCGAGCCGCCGGCCCCGAAGCTCGTGGAGGGCTACCACCTGATCCGCCAGTACGGCTGCTACGGCTGCCACGAGATCAACGGCTGGGCCGGGCCGGACTCGCGGATCGGCCCGGACATGCGGCTCGCACCCGCCTACCACGAGGTGGCCGAGGCGCTCACCTCCGACCCGGGCGTGAAGGAACTCGGGCCCGCCGTCGCTCGCTGGATCGACGAGGTGAAGTCGGGCCCCGACGGCCGCCAGGCGCGTGACCGCCTGCGGGATGCGCTCGAGCGCGACGCCGCCGCCGGCGCCGACGCCAAGCTCGCGCCGCGGTCGCACCAGTTGGCCGTGCTGCTCAAGGATCCCGAGACGCCCGGCACCCTGCCCAAGGTCGGTCCCAGCCTGCGGCACGCCGCCGCCAAGCTCGGCTACGAATGGACCTACGCCTGGCTGAGAAATCCGCAGGATTTCCGCCCCTCGACGAAGATGCCGCGGTTCTTCGGGCTCTGGGATCACCTCGAGGGCAAGGGCCTCGAGGAGTCGATGAAGTACGAGCCGCTCGAGATCCGCTCGATGATCCACTACATCGCGCGGGCCAGCGCTCCCTTCGAGTACGTCGCGCCCTACGCCGGCATCACGGCCGCCCCGGACGTCGAGCGGGGCAAGAAGGTCTTCCAGGTGCGGGGCTGCCTCGCCTGCCATCAACACGCCGACTTCCCCGAGGCGACGAGCACTCACGGGCCGAACCTGTCGCGGATCGGCGCCAAGATGGCCGCCCATCCCAAGGGCAAGGAGTGGCTCTACAGCTGGCTTCGTGAGCCCGCCCGGTACCACCCGCGGACGCTCATGCCCAACGTCCTGCTCGAGCCGGTCAAGCTCGCCGACGGAAAGGTCAGCGATCCGGCCGCCGACGCGTTGGCCTACCTCATGACCTCCACCGAGAACTGGAAGCCGGAGAACGTGCCCGGCCGCCAGATGTCGGCCGACGAGCGGCAGGCCCTCGACGAACTGGCGTTGATGTACCTCAAGGACCGGTTCTCCACGGCCCGTGCCGAGCAGGTGCTCGAGCAGGGCATCCCGGCGGCCCAGGCCAATATCCAGGGCGACGAGCGGATGCTCGTCGGCCTCGCGGCGGCCGATCGCGACGCCGTGCTGCTCGACTACGTCGGCAAGAAGACGATCGCCAAGCTGGCCTGCTACTCCTGCCACGACATCCCCGGCTTCGAGGATGCCAAGCCAGCCGGCGCCGCGCTCGCCGACTGGGGCCGCAAGGATCCGTCGCGGATCGCCTTCGAGCAGGTGTCGCAGTTCGTGGCCCACCAGTTCGCCGGGCACCACGGCCACGGCACCGCGGGCGGGCACGGCCAGGCGGCGGGCCACTCCACCGAGGCCGGTCACGACGCCGCCAAGCCGGCCGACGACACGATCAATCCCGACCTCGCCTACGCCTCGACGGAGCACGAGGAGGCCCACATCGATCCCGAGTCGGTGGATCCCGACACCGGCTACTTCCTCGACAAACTCGTCGGCCACGAGCGCGAGGGCTTCCTGTGGCAGAAGCTCCGCGCGCCGCGCAGCTACGACTACAAGAAGGTGGAGAACAAGACCTACAACGAGCGGTATCGGATGCCGCAGTTCCCGTTCGACCAGAAGCAGCGCGAGGCGGTGATGACGTTCGTGCTCGGCCTCGTCGCCGAGCCGCCCGCGGCCAAGTACGTCCACGTGCCCGGGCCCCGGGAGCAGGCGAGGCTCGACGGCCTCGTGGTGGCCGAGCAGTACAACTGCGGCGGCTGCCACGCGCTGGGCATGGACCGTTGGGACATCCGCTACCGGCCCGGCTCGCTCGGCGAGGCCACGGAGGTCGCCGACTATCCCTTCCTGGCGCCGCACTTCTCGCCGCAGCAGGCGGAGGCTTCCCTCGTGACCGACCGCCAGGGTCGGCGGAAGGCGACCCTCGTCGGCATGCCGGTGCTCGCTCCGCTGACGGGCAAGCCCCTGCGGGTGGACGAGGAGGGCACGCCCGTCGAGCCGGACGATCCGGAGGCGACGGGCATCCCCGTGATGCTCTTCCACGACACGCTCGTCGACGGCGAGCCCCGGCAGGTGGGCGGCCCGAACATCACGGTGCCCGACGACGCCGTGCGGGCGGGGCGGCACTACCCGGCCCATGGCGGTGATCTCGCGCGGCTGCTCTTTCCCGTGGTGATCGCCGACGAGAAGCAGGTGAACCCGAACGTCAAACCCGACGATGCCTGGGGCTGGCTGCCGCCGCCGCTCGTCGGCGAGGGCAGAAAGGTGCAGTCGGCATGGCTGCACAAGTTCCTGCTGAACCCGCATCCGATCCGCCCGCCGGCGGTGCTGCGGATGCCGAAGTTCAACTTCCAGTCGGCCGAGGCGGCGAAACTCGTCGACTACTTCGCCGCGGTCGACGGCGCGGAGTACCCCTACGTCGCCGACCCACGGCTCGACGAGAGTTCGCTGGCTGCGGCCGAGCAGTCGCATCCGGGCCACCTGCGGGATGCGCTCAAGATCGTGACCAACACGAACTACTGCGTGAAGTGTCACCTGGTCGGCGACTACACGCCGCCCGGCAGCGTGAAGGCGCTGGCCCCGCAGTTGGCCCGGGTCCACGAGCGGCTGCGGCCCGGCTACGTGCACGACTGGATCGCGAACCCCAAGCGGTTCCTGCCCTACACGGGCATGCCGGTGAACATCCCGTTCGACAAGCCGGTGAGCCAGGAACTCTACAAGGGCTCGAGCGACCAGCAGGTCGCCGCCCTCACCGACCTGCTCATGCACTTCGACACGTTCGCCAAGAGCAACCTGCGGCCCGTGCTCGAAGCCTTCCTGAAGCAGGCCGCGCCCGCCGCTCCGCAGACGTCGGCCCCCGGGCCGGCCGGACCGCCGGCGGCCGTCGTGCCGCCGCCCGAGCCGTCCCGCCCGTCCGCGAGGCTGGACCGGCCGACGACTGGCTCCTCGGCTCCCGCCACGGCCCTAAACTGAAGCTGAGACCCCGTCCGTTTCGCCCGGAGACCTGACATGCAGATGCTGCTGTTCCGTTCGCTCGCCATCGTGGCCCTGTGCGCCGTGCCCGCCGCGGCCGAGGAGTGGGGAACGATCAAGGGCAAGTTCGTCGTCAAGGGCGACGCCCC
>JBJTHX010000474.1:0-4585 GCA_046094745.1 Planctomycetia bacterium | reverse complement strand
CGGTCCGCGGTGTCGGCCGGCCGCGTGGCGGACCGCACACCGTATCCCGAAGGCAGCGGCTCGTCGTCCGGTTCGTCCGGGCCGCGCCGCGTCACCGGTTCCTGACCCACTCGCCGGGATCGGCCGCGGCCCCCGCGGCGGCCGCGGCGGCTCGACACCACCGCCGGCGAGGCCCAAGTCCGATGCCAAAGAGTCCCAGTCGCCGGACGCAGCGGGCCTGGGTTTTGGCTCCGCGCGGGGCCGCGGGGCCGGCTTCGGGGGCGGGGCGGGCCGCGAGGCGGTCGGCTCGGCGGCGGGCTGGGCACCGAGCGATTCGGCGAGCGACGCCCAGGGGTCGTGGGGATCGTGATCGGGCATGATAGGCTTCCGGGAGGGGGACGCGCGGCGGCCATGCCGCCGGTCCGCAGGTCCCGGAAGGATACACCAACCGCCCCCGGCCCGTCACGCCGGACGGTTTCCCGCGGGGCGGGGCGTCACGGCGATGCCGAGAGGGTGCGGATCATGCTCCCGTTGTCGGCCACCTCGAACAGCGGCCGGTACGGGCTCGCCAGGCTCCGCCGCGAGCGGCCGGCCGGGTAGTACACGATGTTCACGGCCAGGTTCCAGGCCGATGGCGAGTACTGCGACACGGCGCCGCCGGGCACGTGGTCGATCAGCTGGGTCTGGCCCGGGATGACGTAGGTGAACGTCCCCTCCATCGCGAGCGACCGGCCCATCGGCGCCCGCACGAGGGTGCCGATGATGCCGTCGTTCTCGCTCGTGCCGCCGCCCCACACCTTCCACTCGTTGGCGTCGCCGAACTGCAGCCGGTAGAAGCCGGTGTAGAGGTCGAGCGTGCTCGCCAGGCCGTTGTTCCGCGTGATCGGGCCGAAGAGCCCCGTCTGGTCGCCCAGGTTCGCGGCCCCCCAGAAACCGATCTCGTGGTATCCCCAGACGTAGCTGATCTCGGCCCGGATCTGGGAGACGTCGACGTTGTCGAACCAGTTGTCGCTCAGGTAGTCGTACACCGCTCCGCCCTGCAGGCCCCGGCCCTCGAAGGCCCGGGTGAAGAAGCCGGTGGTGACGAAGTTCTGCGTGCGGGCGTTCTTGTCGATCGTGGCGGTGCCGACTTCGATCGAGGCTGGCTGGAAGTTGGTCTGCGTGCCCCTCCAGCCCACCTGCCAGCCGACGCCGAAGGCATTCCAGAACGGCATCGCCCAGTTGAGATACTCGTTGGTGCCGTAGTTGCCGAAGATGCCCAGGTCGCTCGAGTTGGTGAAGGCCGTGATGCCGGCGCTGGCCGTGAAGTCGCGGTACCACCTCCAGCCGTAGTACGGCTTGCCGAACCGCCGCAGGTAGGCGCAGATCCGGCCATGGGGAATGCACATCTCGCACTCCTCGTCCTCGCCCTCGTACGGATCGTCATAGAACGACTCGACGTGGAGCTCCGGCGGATACTCGCCCATGAGCATGCCGTCGCCGGGCATCGTCATCGCGTCGGGGTCGTACCCGCCGGGCATCATTTCCTGGCCATCGGGCTGCATCTCGATCACGGGCGAGCCTTCCGCGGCCGCGGAGGGCGCGGGGAGCGATTCGGCGGCCCCGGAGCCCGGCGGCGTGCGGCCGGGAACGCCGGCGTCGTCGATGCCGCCGACGGACGGGGCCTGGCGCATCACCGACGGGATCCCCTCGGCGTTCATCGCCAGCCGCTCGGGCCGGCCGGCGCCGTCGGGCGTGTACCGCGGGGCGATGCCGCCGCCGAGCCGGCTCGGCTGGGTCCGCGGCGCGGGGCCGCGACCCGCAGCCCGCTCCATCGAGGCGACCTGGCGACCCTCGGGCGCGAGGATCGGCCGACCGACCTCGCCCTGGGGCGCACGGTCGAGATCGAAGCCGAGGAGTCCGTTGGACGAGTCGGGCGTGACCGCCTGCCGCATGGGACCGGGCACGCGGTTGGCGGAGCGATACGTGCTCCGGTCGCGCATCGGCGCGTAGGACGGAGCGGCCGGAGGAGCTGGCCGGCGGCCGGGAGCGGCCGCAACCGGCGGCACGCCATCGGGCAGGGTGATCGACGCGGGCGGACCCGAGGGACGGGCGGTGGCCGGGCTCGCCGTGACCTGCGCCGGCGGAGCGGCTTCCGCGGCATCCGCGTTCGCCGCGGTCGCGTTGCCGTTCGAGGCCCGATGGGGCGTCCATTTCAACTGGCTCTGCGCGGCGGGCTGGGCGCCGCCATCGGCGCGGGCCGCCGCAACGAGTAGCGTTGCGGCGATGCCGGCCGCGACCAGGTGCTTCGAACCGTGCAGGACGTTCATGCCATCACCTCCGAACCGAGCCGCCGCCGCCCCGAAGTGGCGCGGCAGAGACTCTGCGATCGGAAGGGTTATCGGCACCGGCACGCGCGGAACTTCCGCCAAAATCCACGTGACCGACAGGGCTTGCCCAGATTCGCTCACCTGCCGACTTGGGGCACCAGACAGCGAGCCCCTTACGTGAGGGCGGAAGCGAGGTCGTCGCGGAGGTCTGCGAAATCCTCGAGGCCCACGGCGAGGCGGACCAGGCCGTCGGCGATCCCCACGGCCCGGCGGGCGGCCGGGTCGTAGGAGCCGTGCGACATCAGCGCGGGAATCTCGATCAGGCTCTCGACCGCGCCCAGGCTCACGGCCAGTTGGAAGAGCCGGGTCGACTCGACCACACGGCGGGCGTCGTCGGCCGTGCCCGCGACCTCGAAGCTCACGATCGTGCCGAAGCCCCCCGCCATCTGCCGGGCGGCAAGGGCGTGGCCGGGATGGCCCGGCAGGCCGGGATAGAGGACGCGCCGCACCCGCGGGTGCGCGGCGAGCCACTCCGCGAGCCGCAGGGCGGTGGCCGACTGGGCCTGGACCCGCAGTTCGAGCGTCTTCAGGCCCCGGGAGCAGAGGAAGGCCTCGAGTGGGCCCATCACGCCGCCGGTGGCGTTCTGCAGCCAATGGAGCCGCTCGCCGAGTTCCACGTCGCGGACGACGAGCGCCCCGCCGAGCAGGTCGCTGTGGCCGCCGATCGACTTCGTCGCCGAGTGCATGACGATGTCGGCACCGTGCTCGAGCGGCCGGGTGAGCGCGGGCGTGGCGAGCGTGGCGTCGCAGGCGAGCAGGGCCCCGGCGCCGTGGGCGATCCCGGCGCAGGCGGCGATGTCGGTGACCGAGAGCAGCGGGTTGCCGGGCGACTCGATCCACACGAGCTTCGTGCCGGGGACCACGGCCGCCGCGACGGCTGCCGTGTCGGCGGTGTCGACGGCCGTGACGGCGATGCCGTGCGGCACGAGCACCCGGTTGAAGAGCCGCCAGGTGCCGCCGTAGATGTCGCTGCCGGTGACGATCCGGTCGCCGGGGACGAGCAGCTGCGTGACGCAGTGCGTGGCCGCCATGCCCGAGGCGAAGGCCAGGGCCCGCGTGCCGCCGTCGAGGTCGGCGAGCGTCCGCTCGAAGGCGTGCCGCGTGGGGCTGCCGGTCCGCGCGTAGTCGTAGGCGGCCGTCATCGAGGCGTCGGGCTGGACGAACGTGCTCGCCACGTGGATCGGCGGCACGACGGCGCCGGTCGCCGGATCGCGGTCCTGCCCGACATGGATCGCCCGGGTGCGGAACTGCATGCGCGTCACGCCCGGTCGAGCGCCTGGCCGAGGTCGGCAACGAGATCGGCCGCGTCCTCGATGCCGCAGGCGAGGCGGATCATGTTGTCGGGGATGCCGAAGGCGGCCCGCTCGGCCGGCGAGTAGTTCCAGTAGCTCATCACCAGCGGCTGCTCGATGAGCGACTCGACGCCGCCGAGGCTGGGGCCGATCCGCGGGATCCGCACGGCGTCGACCACGTCGGCCGTGGCCCGCCAGTCGGCATCCTTGACGAGGAAGGTCACCAGGCCGCCGTAGCCCCGCATCGTGCGGGCGGCCACGGCGTGGTAGGGATGGCTCTCGAGGCCGGGATAGTAGACCCGCTCGACCCGCGGATGGTCCTCGAGGAACCGGGCCACGGCGAGGCCGTTGGCGTTGTGCCGCTCCATCCGCAGGGCCAGGGTCTTCAGCCCGCGCTCGAGCAGGTAGGCGTTGTGGGGCGAGTTCACGCCCCCCATGATCCCGCGGAGGCTCCGCACCGGCTCCAGTTTCTCGCGGCTGCCGATCACGACCCCGGCCAGGAGGTCGTTGTGGCCGCCGAGATACTTCGTGGCCGAGTGGAGCACGAAGTCGACCCCGGCCGCGAGCGGCTGGAGGTTGAACGGCGTGCACAGCGTGGCGTCGATGAGCGTGAGCACGCCCCGGCTGCGGCCGATGGCGGCGAACCGCTCGATGTCGACCACGCTGAGGTGCGGGTTCGTCGGCGACTCGCTGACGATGAACTTCGTCCGCGGGGTGATCGCCGCCTCCATGGCGGCGTAGTCGCCGGTCTTCACCTCGCGGAAGCCGACGCCGAACCGGCTGAGATGGCGGCGACAGAACTCACGGCTGCGGTGGTAGCACTCGTCGAAGAAGACGATCTCCTCGCCGGCGTTGAGGTGGGTCATGAGCAGGCCCACGAGGGCGCCCATCCCGCTGGCGAAGAGCACCGCCATCTCGCCCCCCTCGAGGGCCGCGAGCTTCCGC